>DASPNK010000274.1:0-2428 GCA_035626575.1 Planctomycetota bacterium
GGCGGCGGCGACGATCACGCCCGAGGTGATCGACGTACGCGCGTCCGTCGACGAAGCCTGGGTCTGCGTGGCGTGGACGACCCCGTGGCCCGCCGACGCCGAGTGGCCGGCGGTTCACGCGGTCGCGTCGCGGCTCCAGTCCCACGGGTTCCGCGGGCGGCGGTTCGAAACGCGCTGGGCGCCGCTCGATCAACCGGGTCTCCTCGCGATGGCGCGGAGGCTCGGCGGCGAGGACGACCCCGCCGCCGCGGCGCGCGATCTCGTCGCTCTGGCGGCGGCCGCCGCGGAGGCGCTGGACGCGGCCGACCTGCGGACCGCGCGCACCGGCTGCCGCGCCTTCCTCGACGCCGGCCGGGGGCGTGACGCCGCCGTCGCCGCAAACCCCTATCTCGCCGCGTTCAGCCTGGCCCGCACGCCGTCTTTCGGCGTCGACCTCGACGCGCTGCACGACGCCTTCGGGCGGTTGACAGCCGCCGAAGCCCGCCGCGCCGCGGCCGCCGTTCTGGCGCCCGGTCGCGTCGCCGCCGTCGTGGTTCGCAGCCGGACCGCGCCGCCCCCGAAACCGCGGTAGCGTTCGCGCGTTCAAGGTCCGCGTCCCGCCGGGAATCCGCCCGGCCCCGCGGTCGAGACCGCCCATGCTGCCTGTCGCCCGTCGCGTCGCGTGCGCCTGCGTCGCCATCGTCGCGAGCCTTTCCGCCCAGGACGGTCCTCCGGGCCGACCGGGCGCCGGCGGCGGTCCCGGTCCGGGCGGCGGCGGGCCGATGCAGCAGGAGCTGAAGCTCGTCAAACGGTTCGACAAAAACGGCGACAAGCGCCTCGACGCAGCGGAGCGCAAGGCCGCGCGCGCCGCGGCGAAGGAGGAGCGGGTTCAGGGCGGCGGGCGTCGCCGCGGACCCGGCGGACCCGGCGGCCCGGGAGGCCCCATGGGCGGCCCCGGCGGCATGGGCCCCGGGCGCGGCGTGGAGCCCGGAAAGCCGGGACCGAAGGTCGAGAAGCAGGGCGCGCCCGCGTTCCCCGACGCGCCGCTCTACGCGCCCGACGTGCTTCGCACGCTCTTCCTCGATTTCGCCGACGGCGACTGGGAGGCGGAGCTCGGCGACTTCTACCGCACCGATGTGGAAGTCCCGGCGACGTTGACCGTCGACGGCAAGGCCTACCCCGACGTCGGCGTGCGATTCCGCGGCGCGTCGTCCTACTTCACCGTGCCGGCGGGCTCGAAGCGGTCGCTCAACCTCGCGCTCGACCACGCCGATCCGAAGCAGCGCCTCTACGGACACAAGACGCTCAACCTGCTCAACGCGCACGAGGATCCTTCGTTCCTCCGCACGGTCCTCTACTTCGACGTCGCCCGCGACTACATCCCGGCGCCGAAGGCGAACTTCGTCCGCCTCGTGGTGAACGGCGAGAGCTGGGGCGTCTACGTGAGCGCGCAGCAGTTCAACCGCGAGTTCATCCAGGAGCGTTTCCAGACGACGAAGGGCGCGCGCTTCAAGGTCCCCGGCAGCCCTATGGGCGACGGCGGCCTCCGCGACCTCGGCGACGACCTCGAGCAATACCGCCGGCGCTTCGAGTTCGCGGGCGGCGCCGACGACGACGCGTCGTGGAAGGCGTTGATGCAGCTCTGCCGCACGCTCGACCGCACGCCGCCCGCCCAGCTCGAGGCCGCGCTCAAGCCGCTGCTCGACGTCGACGGCGCGTTGTGGTTCCTCGCGCTGGAGAACGTGCTCGTCAACAACGACGGCTACTGGACGCGCGCGAGCGACTATGCGCTCTACCGCGACGCGAAGGGCGTTTTCCACGTGCTGCCGCACGACGCGAACGAGACGTTCTCGCCGCACGCGGGCGGCCCCGGCATGGGCGGTCCCGGAGGCCCGGGCGGCGGACGCGGAGGGCGCGGCGGCGGACCGGGTGGTCGCGAGGGGCGCGGCGGCGGCGAAGGACCGGAGAGGCCGCGCGGCGGCGGCGAAGGACCCGAAGGCGGTCCCGAGGCGGGCGGGCCGGCGCCGCGCCGCGGCGGGCGCACGCCGGGGCACGAACTGGATCCGCTGATCGGTCTCGACGACGAGCGGAAGCCGCTTCGCTCGAAGCTCCTCGCCGCGCCCGCGCTCCGCGCGAAGTATCTCGCGAACGTGCGAACGCTGGCGGAGAAGCGTCTCGACTGGTCCGACCTCGGCCCGCGCGTCGCCGCCTATCGCAAGCTCCTCGCCGACGCGGTCGCCGCGGACACGCGCAAGCTGTCGTCGACGGAAGCGTTCCTCGCGGCGACGGCCGACGCCCCGCCGAGCGCCGACGCCGCCGACCCGCGCGGCGGCGCCTCGAGTCTCCGCGCGTTCGCCGACAAGCGCCGCGCGTTCCTGCTGAATCACCCGGCGCTGAAGAACTGACCGCGTCGGCCGAGGCATCGACGAAGCAGGGCCGTCCCTCCGCT
>DASPNK010000275.1:0-4824 GCA_035626575.1 Planctomycetota bacterium
GCGGCGAATCCGGAGCGCCCTCCGGCGCGGTGGTGCGTCGCGTCGGGGACCGCACGCTCTACCTGCGCGACGGCCTCTTCGTCGACGCTCGCGCGCTGGACCTCGACGAGCAGGCGCTCTCGACGCGCGTCGTACGACTGACGGCGTTCGGCGACGCGTACTTCGCGTTGCTCGCCGAGCGGCCGGCGCTCGCGCCGATGCTGGCTCTGGGCGACGTCCTGTTCGTCGACGGCGATCGCATCTACCTCGTGCTGGCCTCGGCGGACGCCGCGGCGTCCCGCCCGGTGAAATAAGCCCGCGGCAGGCGCGGGCCCCGCGGCCCGCGCCTCGCTTTTTCCCGGCGCGCCGATAGCATCGCGCGGCCTGCGTCGGCGTCTTCCCGGCGACGGCCGGGAGTCGTCCGATGTCGTCGCGTCCGTGCCGTTGGATCGTCGTCGTGGCCTTCGCGGCGGGCGTCGCCGCCGCGCAGGGCGTCCCGCAGGAGATCGACGGCGGCAGCGCCGCGGTCGACGTGGAGGGCCTGCGCGCCGCCGTCGCGCGGCACCCGCGCAACGCCGGGCTCAAGCTGCGCCTCGCGAAGGCGACGCTGGACCGCGGCGAAACGTCGCGTCGCGGCGATCTCGACCGCGTGGACGCCGAGGTCGCGGCGCTCTTCCGCGAGACCCTCGAGCTCAATCCCGAGGCGATCATCCCGCTCCGCGCCTTCACCCGCGAGGCGTACTACCGGCGCCGATTCGCCGAAGCGACCGACTACGCGCGGAAGGCGTGCAAGGTGGAGCCGGCCGACGTCGACGTCGCCACGCTGTACGTGAAATCGCTGGCGAAGCTCGGCCGCGATCAGGAGGCGGCCGACTTCCTCCTCGACTGGGTGGCCTCGGGCCTTTCGCCGGGTTCGGGCGCCGTGCAGGGGCTCGTCGGCGGGCTCGCCGCGCGCGCCGAAATGCGCGCCGCGCTCGACGCCGCCTTCGCCCGCCGTCTCGAACAGGCGCCGCGCCACATCCTCCTCCGCCTCACGTACGCTTCGTACCTCGCCGAGGTCGGACGCGTCGAGGAGGCCTGGAACGAGTTCCGCCGCGCGGAGCGCGACGGCCTGTGCGATCTGATCGTCGGCGCGCGCCACGCCTTCGCCTCGACGCTCGCGTCGCGCGCCCCGGAGCCCGCGCCGGGCGGCGGCCCGCCCGCCGGCGCGGACGTCGTCGAGCTGCGCAAGGCGGCCGACGCCGATCCGGAGCACGTCGGATTGCGGCTCCGCCTCGCGCGCCGCCTCGAGCCCGTCGAGACGCCCGGCGCCGACCCCGCCGCGCTGAAGGCCGGCCGCGAGGCGGCGCTCGTCGAGTACCTCAAGGCGGCGACTCTCAACCCCGCCGCGTGGTCGGCGCATCTGCGGGCGGCCGAGCTGCTCGTGCTGCTCGAGCGTCCGGCGGAGGCCGTGCCGCACGTGGGCCGCGCGCTGGAGATGTTCCCCGAGAACGTGGCGTGGCGTCTCGTCGAGACCGAAGCCCGGCTGGCGGCGGGCGACGTCGCCGGCGCGGCGGAGGCCTTCACGTCCTACGCGAGCCGGTACGAGGCCGACGGCCCCGTGCGCCGGATGGTCGCGGCGTTCGAGGCTCGCGGCGCGAAGCCGTGGGACGCGTTCGTCGCCGCGCTCGAAAAGGCGGCCGCTGCGGCGCCCCGCAACCCGTGGATCAAGTCGAACCTCGCCTATCTGCGCTTGAAGAAAGGCGACGTCGCCGGCGCGCGCGCGGCCGCGCGCGAAGCGGAGGAGGCGGGGCTCGTCGGCCTCGGCGGCGTGCAGCCGCACGCCGCGTTGATCGACGCGTGGGGCCTGGCGAAGAAGGCGGAGAGCGCGCCGGCGAAGTGATCGGAGGTCGCCGCGCTCAACGCCGCGCGGCGAGGACGGCGCGGGCCTTCTTGGCGAGCGTCGACTCGAACGACTCGCGCCGCACCGCGATCAGGCGCCGCAGCTCGGCGTCCTTGAGGTCCCGCCGCACCGAGGCGGGGAGGCGCGGCGCGAGGTCGACGGCGTCGAGGCCGCCGGGATAGGCGGCGTGGAAGCCGGCCAGCGCGCGGTAGTAGCCGACCTGGCCTTTCACCTTGCGGACGCCTTCGACGATCGCGCTCACGGCCTCGGCCCGCTCGTCGAACGACCAGCCTTCGTAGCGCGCGAGCGTCTCGCCCCAGCCGTCGAAGAACGGCCCGATCGGCAACAGAAGGTCCGGCGAGCGTCGCAGCGAGCGCGCCTCGCGCAGCGGATAGTGGCGGTGGCCCTCCGCGGCCATGCACTCGCGGTAGAGCGCCGCCGCGCGGGCGAACGCGCCGCCGTAGCGTCCGACGTCGCGTCGGGCGAGCTCGCCGAAGGCCGCCTTCTGCGCGAGGCCCTCGCGCGCGCCGCCTTTCGCCGCAAGCCCCTGGTCGACGTCGCCCGCGTTGTGCGTGAGGATCGCCGACAGCAGCAGCAGGTCGCGCTCCTTGCCCGGGCGCGCCGCGACGCGGTCGAACGCGGCGGCTTCGCGGCGCAGCTCGTCGTCGACGGCCGCTTCGAACTCCGCGGCGCCTTCGGCGTCGCCGTCGGCGAGCAGGGCGAGCAACCCTCCGCAGAGGATGGAAAGGCGTTCGCCGTCGTGCCCCGAGACGATCTGATCGTCGACGGCGACCCAGCGGCGGCTGTTGGGGCGAAGGTCCCAGCAGGCGAGGCGGCGGACCAACGCCTTCAGGCGCTCGCGCTCCTCGGGCGGCCTCGACGAGAACCACAGGCGGTCGCGGATCTTGGTGTCGACGTCGGTCGGCACGTACGTCGCCGCCGACGCGAAATGGCACGCGACGCAGAGCGCGAAGTAGTCGACGGTCTGGGCCGCCGTCGGCGCTTCGACGGCGACGACCTCGCGCGCGGCCTCGGCGCGGCGGACGATCGCCCACCATCCGAGCGGCCCGTCGCCGTCGTCGGCGAGCCGCGCGCCCTGCGGCGCCGGCGGCCGCGCGAATGCGGGCGCCGAACCGTCGAAGAGGTACGGCGCCGCGCTGCGGACGAGACCGGTCAACGTCCGCGGACCGATGAAGCCGCCGAAGGCGCCGCGGCCTTCCGGCGCGTCGGTCGGGACGTCGCTCATGCGTCGCGGTTATCTGCTATGAACGCCCGGCCTTCAACGCCGGAGCCCCGATGACCGACCCCGCCGCGCCAGGACGCCCGCTCGCCGTCGTCACCGGCGCCTCCTCCGGCATCGGCGCCGCGTTCGCCGAACTGCTGGCGGCGCGCGGGTGCGACCTCCGCGTCGTCGCGCGGCGCGAGGACCGGCTGGCGGCGCTCTGCGCGAAGCTCGCCAGGGAGCGCGGCGTTTCGGCGACCTACGACGTCGCGGACCTCGCGACCGAGGAGGGGCTCGACCGGTGGATCGCTTCGGTGCGCGCCGGCGGACGGACGCCGGCGTGGCTCGTCAACAACGCCGGCTTCGGCGCGGCCGCGTCGACGCTCGACGTGCCGCTCGACCGCCTGCGCCGGATGCTGCGCCTGAACGTCGAGGCGGTGCTCGTCGCGTCGCGCGAGCTCGGCGGCGACATGGCGAAGGAGGGCGGCGGCGTGATCGTGAACGTCGCGTCGACCGCGGCGTTCCAGCCGTTGCCGTGGTTCGGCGCTTACGCGGCGACGAAGGCGTTCGTGCTGCACTTCTCCGAGGCGCTGCACGTCGAGCTGCGCGGCCGCGTGCGCGTCGTCGCCCTGTGCCCGGGCTACACCGCGACCGAGTTCGAAGGCACGTCGAATCTCGGCGGGCGCTTCGACCGTTTCCCGCGGATGAGCGCGTTCGACGTCGCGCGCGGCGCGCTCGCCGCCGCCGACCGCGGGGCAGCCCTCCACGTTCCAGGGCTCATGAACAAGATCCAGACGTTTCTTTCGATGAAGGCGCCGCGCACGCTCGTCCGTGCGGCGGCGACTCGCCTGTTCCGCGTATGAACCGCGGCTCGTAACCCCATGGGGCGCGACGGGGCGGGAAGTCGCCTCCCCACGCAGGTTGCGAACGGTCCGCGGCCGGCTGCGGCGCCCGAAAGCGTTCTCCGCGTGATCCTTGGAATCGGCTCAAGTTTTCGCTGTTTTTTTCGCCGGTCGGACTATTCTTCGCCGCTCGTGACGCGGTTCGCCGATCGCCGCGTCGCGACAGGTTCGGCCGGGTGCGGCGAAGGCGCGCCGCGAAACGCCCGGCGGAGAGACTCCCCGATGCTCCGAAACGGTTTTCTCGCGTTCGCGACGACGGTCGCGTGCGCGGGGTTCAGCTCCGCGCAGACGCTTCCATGGCCGGATGTGGCCGCCGCGTCGAACGTCACGACGCCGACGTCGTTCTCCCACGTGCTCGCCCGCGGCGCCGCGTGCGCCGACTTCAACGGCGACGGCATGGTCGACCTCGTCGTGCCGGACGAACCGGGGTCGAGCTTCGACGTCTACCTGAACCTCGGCGGATGGTTCTTCATCGACATCTCGCCGGTCGCGGGCTTCGGCCCCACGGTGCAGGCGAAGGGCTTCGCGCCGGCGGACTACGACAACGACGGCGACCAGGACCTCTTCATCTGCGTGAAGGGCGGACCGTGCCGCCTGCTGCAGAACAACGGGATGATGATGTTCGTCGACGTCGCGAACGCGGCGGGCGTGGACTTCGTCGACGACGCGTTCCACGCGACGTGGGGCGACTACGACGGCGACGGGCGCCTCGACCTCTACGTCGGCGTGCGCCGCATCCCCGGCGCGCCGGCGTCGAACCGCCTCTTCCGCAACGTCGGCGACGGCACGTTCGAAGACGTCACCGTCGCGGCGGGCGTCGCGCACGACTCGCTGACGTT
>DASPNK010000276.1:0-3512 GCA_035626575.1 Planctomycetota bacterium
AGGCGCCCGACCTCGGTTCCCTCGAGCGCGCGCTCCGCGCCTCGGCCGCGGCGCGCGAAGGCGCGTTCGATCCGGCCGACCTCGCCGCGGCGCTCGCGCCCCTCAAGTCGGACCTCGAAGCGGAGGCGGACCGGCTGCGCCGCGCGGCGCTGGCGACCGCGCGCCGCGGCGACGTCGGCGCGGCGCGCGCGATGGTCGAGCGCGCGCGGACGGCCTTGCTGCGCGAGCTGGCGCCCGACGGCGAGACGCCCCCCGCGCCGCTCGTCCGCCTCGCGGAGGACGTCGCCGACGCGGTCAAGCCGCGATTCGAGACCGATCTCGCCGTCGAGCAGGACGACTTGACGGCCGACGTGGAGCGGCGCCTCGACGCGCTCCTCGAGGACCCCGCGTCGGACGGCTGGTCGCCCGACGAGCAGGCGCGTCGGCTGCAGGAGGCCGCGGGCCCCGGCGTCGCCGCGCTCGAAGGCCCGCGCCGCGCCCGCTACGAGCGCAAGCGCGACGCGACGGCGCAGGCGCTGGCCGAGCGTCCGGCCAAGGGCTTCCGGCGACGGATGGAGGAGGCCTCGTCGCTGCTCGAAGCGGGCCGCTTCGCCGCCGCGCGCGCCAAGCTCGCGCCGTGGCTGCACGGCCAGGGCGACGACCTCGTGCATTCCGCCTCCACGCTGGCGCGGGTCACTGCGGACGCCGTCGACGCGCGGGAGCGGGCGGTGCTGGAGCGCGCCTGGTCCGCTCCCGAGAAGCTCGCGCGCGGCGAGCCGTCGTCGCTCGACGCCACCGAACGCGCGCGCCGGGTGGACGCGTTGCGCGCCGAGGTCGACCGCGTCCGCCCGGCGGCGGGCGAGTCCGCGGAGCTCGGCGAAGCGGCGGCGCTCCTGGAGCAGCTTCTCGCGGTCGCGGGCGAAGCGGCCGGACTGCGGGGAACGTTGCTGGCCAAGCTCGGCGAAGGCCCGCCCAGGGAGAGCCGCATCACGCTCGTGAAGCGTGCGGGCGGCCTCCTCACCGACGTCGATCTCGCCGGCCGGGAAGGGCCCCGCGTCGCCTACGTGAAATCCACCGACGGCCTCCGCGACCGCGTCGACCCCGAGGCGCTGACGGCGCACTCTACGGCGGCGGCGCTCGCGCGCTACGGCGTCGTCGCCTCGCCGCTCGCGCTCGGGCTGCTCCTGCATTGGGACGGCGACGACGCCGGCGCGGAGGCCGCGCTGGCGGCGGCCCAGGGCTCCGCGCCCGAGGCGCCGCGCCGCCGCCTGCACCTGATCGCCTCCGCGGCGTCGGAGACGCTCCGCGCCGGGCTGCCCACCGACGAGGAGCGCGCGGCGCTGCGCGATCTCCTCGCCGCGCGGCGGAAACACGACGAAGGCGACCTCGCCGGCGCCGCGCAGCTCGTGCAGCCGCTCCTGCCGCGGATGCGCCTCCGCGGGACGGCGTTCTGGCGCCGCTTCGGGCCGGAGGTGGAGCGGATCGTCGCCCGGGCGCGGCAGGCCGAGGAACGCGCGGCGCGCCTCAAGCCGTTCGGCGCCACGCCGCGGACCTTCGCCCCGAAGGCCCGCACCGTCACGGTGCGCTACGACTTCCGCACGGGGGGCGTGATCGACGGCGCGACGCCGCCGCCGGGCGCGGTGCGGGACGGCGTCGGCCTCCGCTGGCCCGGCGTCGCCCGCGATCCGTCGGCGCCGCCGGAACTCGTCAAGCCGCTCCGCATCGCCGTCACGCCCGACGCCGCGGCGGGCGCCGCGTCGATCCGCGTGGAGTTGGCGATTTCCGGCGACGAGCCTCCGCCGTTCGCGGCGCTTTCATGGGGCGACGCCACGTTCCTCGTCTTCGGCACGCTCCGCGACTTCGGCGCGTTCGCCGGCGCACCCCTGCACGGCCTCGAGCGCGACCTGCTTTCGGCGAAGGGCGTCGACCGCGCGGTCTGCGTTTACGGCGGGCCGGGCGACGCGCGGCGGCGGCTGCCGGCCGAAGGGCGGCCGATGAAGCCGCTCCCCGCCAAGTGCGACGTCGTGCTCGGCCTCGACGTCGCGCCCGACGGCTCGGCGATCGGCGTGCTCGGCGACGCGCGCTTCCCCGCGACCGGCGACCGGCCGCGGCCGTCGGCGGCGCCCGGGCTCGAGCTGCGGCTGCCGCCGGGCGTCGCGGTGAAGTCGATCACGCTCGAGCTGCCCGCGCCGCCTCCCGACGAAGACTGACCGTGCATCCGTTGCTCGGGCTGACCGACCACCGCGACGCGCCGCCGCCCGCGCGGCCGTGGGCGATGACTCAGCGGTGGTGCGACCTCCTGTTCGCCCACTGGCCGGTCCCGGTCGACGTCCTCCGCGCCCTCGTGCCCGCGCCGCTCGAGATCGACCGGTTCGACGGCGAGGCGTGGGTCGGCCTCGCGCCGTTCCGCATGGAGAACGTGCGGCTCCGCGGGACGCCGCCGATGCCGGGCCTCTCGAGCACTCCGGAGGTCAACCTGCGGACCTACGTCCGTCATCGCGGACGCGGCGGCGTGTACTTCTTCAGCCTCGACGCCGCGCCGCCGCCCGTGGTGTGGGGCGCGCGACTCTGGTTCGGCCTTCCTTATTACCGGGCGAGAATGCGCTGCGAGGCCGACGGCGACGGGGTCCGTTATTCCAGCGAACGACTCGGCCGGCGCTCTCCCGCCGTGCTGCGCGCGCGGTATCGGCCGACCGGTCCCGCCGCCCGGGCGCTTCCGGGGACGCTCGACCACTTCCTCGTCGAGCGCTACCGGCTTTTCGTCGTCCGGCGCGGTCGCGTCCGGGTCGCCGAAATCCACCACCCGCCCTGGCCGCTGCAGCCCGCGGAGGCTGAACTCCAGGAGCAGACGGTTTCGACCGCGGCGGGGCTCGAACTCCGCGGCCCGCCGCGGACGCTCCATTTCGCGCGCGCGCTCGACACGCTCGAGTGGGCGCCGCGCGTCGACGACTGAGGAGGGGACCCGCGGCGGGCGTCGCCGCGTGCGGCCGTTGCGCGTTCCGAGGGGATCGGGGACCATGCGCCGCGGTCGCCGCGGCCGGAAGAGGGCGGGCGACGAACCCCTGTCGATGACCCCCGATCCCTTCGCGCCCGGCGTCCTGATCCGCCGCCTCGCGGCGCTCATGGCGGCCGACACCACCACCGGCCGGGAAGACCGCGGGCTCGACGTCCTGCGCGAGGTGCTGATCGAAGCCGGCGGAGACGTCGAACTGGTCCCCGTCGCGCCGGGGCGCACCAACGTGCTCGCGCGTTTCGGCGCATCGCCGCGCGCGCTCTTCACGACGCACGTCGACACGGTGCCGCCGTACATCCCGCCGACCGTCGACGGCGACGTCGTCCGCGGCCGCGGCGCCTGCGACGCCAAGGGCCAGATCGTCGCGCAGCTCGCCGCGATCGAATCACTGCGCGCCGAAGGGCGCGACGACGTCGCCTGGCTCGGCGTGGTCGGCGAAGAGGCCGACAGCCTCGGCGCGAAGGCGACGGAGACGCCCGCCTGGCGGGCGCGACTGCCCGACGTGCAGGTCGTGCTGAAC
>DASPNK010000277.1:0-4160 GCA_035626575.1 Planctomycetota bacterium
GCGGCAAGTGCGTCTTCGTCGGCGAGTAGACGTCGCCGCGACGGCGGTCGCCGCCGTCGCGTTCTTCGCCGCATGCGACGGGAGCGGCCCGGCTTCGCCGGCCCCCGTCGCCCCTCCCGCCGCCGCCGCCCCGCCCGCCCCCCGCTTCGTCGACGTCTCCGAAGGCTCGGGTCTCGACGTCGTCGTGATCGACGGCGACGCCGCCGAGAAGCCGACGATTCTCGAGAGCCTGGGCCAGGGCGCCGCGGCGCTCGATTTCGACGGCGACGGCGACCTCGACCTCTTCGTCTGCAACGGCGACGTGCGCGACGGGAAGCCCGCGGGCGCCGATCCCCGTTGCGCGCTCTACCGGCAGGACGCTCCGTTCCGCTTCACGAACGTCGCCGCGGCCGCGGGCGTCGCGCTCCGCGGCTGGTACCAGGGCGCCTACGCCGCCGACGTCGACGCCGACGGGGATCCCGACCTCTTCCTCACCGCGTGGGGCGGCGCCTCGACGCTCCTGATCAACCGCGGCGACGGGACCTTCGACGACGCCGGGGAGCGGCTCGGCGCGCGCATCCCGGGGTGGACGTCCGGCGCCGCGTTCTTCGACGCGGACGGCGACGGCGACCTCGACCTGTTCGTCGCACGCTACGTGGACCTCGACCTCGCGAACCCGCCCAACGGCGGCAAGCCGTGCTCGTGGAAAGGCCTCGCCGTCGCCTGCGGACCGCACGGGCTCCCCGCCCAGTCGGACGTCTTCCTCGAAAACGTCGGCGGACGTTTTCGCGACGCGACCGCCGAGCGCGGCTTCGCGAGCGCGAAGGCCGCCTACGGCCTCGGCGTCGTCGCGTTCGACTTCGACCGCGACGGCGACCTCGACGTCTACGTCGCCAACGACTCGATGGCGAACCATCTCTGGGAGAACCGCGGCGGCCGCTTCGCCGAGACCGCCGCGGAGCACGGCTGCGACCTCGGCGCGGGCGGCGCCGCGCAGGCCGGCATGGGCGTCGACGTCGGCGATTTCGACGGCGACGGGCTCCCGGACCTCGTCGTCACCAACTTCGACGACGACGTCAACACGCTTTACCTGAACGTCTCGCGCGGCGCGGTGCGCGGCTTCGTCAACGCGACCGTACCGTCCGGATTCGGCGCGCCGTCGTTCCGCAAACTCGCGTGGGGCGTCCGCGGCTTCGACGCCGACGGCGACGGCCGCCTCGACGCGGCGATCGCCAACGGGCACATCTACCCGCAGGTGGACCGCGCCGGGCTGGAGACGTCGTTCGCCCAGACCAACCAGCTGTTCCGCAACCTCGGGCCGCGGCCGGGGGCGGCGGTGCGGTTCGACGTCGTCGCCGACGCGGGGTCGTTCTTCGCGCGGAAAGCGGCGAGCCGCGGGCTGCTCACCGCGGACTTCGACGACGACCTCGATCTCGACCTCCTGTCGGTCGAAATGGACGCGCTGCCGGGCCTCGGCCGGAACGACACGCCCGCGTTCGGCGGGCGCCTCGGGCTCCGCCTCGTCGGAAAAGGCGGAGACCGGGAGGCCGTCGGCGCGGAGGCGACGTGGGAGGACGCGTCGGGCGTCGTGCGCCGCGCCTGGCGCACCTACGGAGGCGGCTTCTATTCCACTTCCGATCCCCGGCTCGTGCTCACCTGGGGCCCGGGCCCGCTTCGGCGCGCGACGGTGCGCTTCCGTTCGGGGACGACGGTGGAGATCCCGCCGACCCTGGCGGGCCGGTACGTGACGGTGGACGAAGCCGCAGGGACCGCGCGTCCCGCGGGAGGCGGGCGATGACCGAACGACTGTCGGCGGAAGTGACGCGGCGGGACGGCCGCACGGAGGTGCGCGCGCTGTCGGGCCTCGAGAACGCCGACGTGCGCGACGCCGAGCGCTTCGCGCGGCGCCTGCCGCGGCCGCTCGGCGACCGCGTGACGGTGTCGCTCGCGCCGGAGCGCCTCGGCGCCCGCGGCGCCGCGGTGCTCGACCGCTTCTGCGCCGCCCTCGAGCGGGAAGGCGCGACGGCCGCCGTCGTGCCGGCCGACGCCGAGCAGCGCGGCGTCCTCGAGGACTTCGAGGCGGCCCCGCCCGGAACGCGTCGCGCGCCGCCCCCGCCGCGCGCGCCGGCCTTCGATCCGTCGGTCCGGGCTCTCAACCTGACCCGGAAGATGCTGCAGTTCGGACTGGGCGGCGTCCTCGCGCCCCGACGCTTCCGCTGGGACGCCTTCGTCGGCGCGATCCTCGACGTGGGCATGAGCGCGGTTCCGCTCACCGTCATCATCTCGGTGCTCATCGGCGCGGTCCTCGCGCTGCAGGCCGGGCCCCTCTTCGAGCAGTACGGGCAGGAGACGCTGGTCGCGCAGCTGGTGGCCATGGCCCAGCTCAAGGAGATCGGCCCGCTGCTGACGGCGATCCTCGTGGCGGGACGCACCGCCTCCAGCCTCGCCGCGGAAATCGGCGCGATGAAGTCGGCCGAGGAGCTGGACGCGCTGGAAGTGATGGGGACCTCGCCCATTCGGGCGCTGGTCGTGCCGCGGTGGTGGGCGCTCGTCCTCGCGTTGCCGGTGCTGACTCTGATCGCCGACGTCGCCGGCGTCCTCGGCGGCATGACGGTGGGGATCGCCGCGCTCGACCTCTCGGCGGGCGCCTGGCTGGATCAGACCCTCCGCGCCGCCAAGCTCAAGGACGTGGTCGGCGGCCTCTGCAAGGCGGCGGCGTTCGCCACGGCGCTCATCGCCGTCGCCGCCCACCAGGGGTTCTCCGCCGACGGCGGCGCCGCCGGCGTCGGCCGCCGGACCACGCGCGCGGTCGTCTTCGGCATCCTCGCGGTGATCATCGTGGACGCCCTGTTCACCCTCGTGATCTACGGCATGGACTCGCGCTGAGCCGGCGGCGGCCCGGGTCGCCGGGTACCATGGCGGCCCGGGTCGCACGCGCCGGACGCGCCCCGCCCTCCCCTCCCGCCATGCCGAAGACCGCCTCCGCCGCCCGCGACGCCGAGACGCCGCGGAAGCCCGTCGCCTCGTCGCCGTCCCCCGGCGCCCACGGCCGGCGGTTCGCCGCGGTCGCCGCCCTGGCGCTCGTCGCCGCGGCGGGCGTCGTGTTCATGACCGTGCGCCGCGGAGGGAACGAGCCGCCGCCGTTGCCGGAGACGCTCCAGACGCTCGCGCCCGAGATCCGCACCCTGATCCAGGACAAGCGCGCCCTCGCCGCCGAACGCCGGGGCGACGTACGCGCCTTCGTCGACTACGCGTTGGCGATGCACTTCAACGGCCTGTACCAGGATTCCTACAGGGCGTTCGTCCGCCTCGCGGAACTCGACCCGAAGAACCCCCTGCCGGTGCATTACCAGGGCCACTGCCACAGGGAGATGGGCGACCTCGACGCGGCCTTCGACGCCTACGACCGCGTGGCGAATCGGCACGCGACGTTCGCCCCCGCGTGGTACGAGCGCGGGCGCCTCAACCTCGACCGCGGCGACCTCGACGCGGCCGAGCGCGACCTGGCGAAGGCCTGCGAGCTGGCGCCGCAGACGGCCGACCCCTGGATCGGCGCCGGCGACCTCGCGAACAAGAAGCGCGACTTCGCGAAGGCGAAGGAGCGGCTCGACCGCGCCCTCGCGCTGGACCCCGTCGAGAAGACCGCGCTCTACCAGATGGGCGTCGCGCTCCGCGGGCTCGGACGGCGCGAGGAGGCCGAGCGCAAGCTCATCGCGGGCACCGGCGCCTCCGCGCGTCGCATGCCGGACGAATGGTCGAAGCGGGAGGGCGAGTTCTCGCGCAGCGTGTCGAGCCTCACGTCGACGGCGATCCATCTGATGCAGACCGGCAAGCCGCGCGAAGGCGTCGCGCTGCTGGAGCGGCTGCAGCGCGACCATCCGAAGAACATCGAAGTGCTGGTGAACCTCGGCGGCGCCTATCAGGACGCCGGACAGTACGAAAAAGCGAAGACGGTCTTCCTCCGCGCGCTGGAGATGAGCCCCGGCAAAGACGCCGTGCTCATCAACCTCGCCTCAGTCCACCTGAACCTGAAGGACGACAAGGCGGCGCTGGAGTGGGCGGACAAGGCGATCAAGGTCGCGCCGGAACAGGCGCACGCGCACGCCAACCGCGGCTACGCGCTCATGCGCCTGAAGCGTCCGCAAGAGGCGACGGAGTCGTACCGCAAGGCCGTGAAGTAC
>DASPNK010000278.1:0-2809 GCA_035626575.1 Planctomycetota bacterium
CGTCTTCGACCTCGACGGGGCGCGCGTGCGCACGCCGGGGGGCTGGTTCCTGGTGCGCGCGAGCAACACCACGCCCAACCTCACCGTGCGGTTCGAGGCCGCGACGCGCGAAGCGCTGCTCGCGGCGCGCGACGAGCTGGCGACGGCGCTGCGGGACCATCCGGAGGCCGACGGCGCGCCGCTCTTCGACGAGGTGTGACGCGCGCGGCGGACAGGCGCCGCCGGACCTCGTCTCCGCCGAGAGACAACGACGGCGGCCCGCGGTCGCGGGTCGTCGGCGAACGTCGCGAAGTCCCGCGGCTTTCCGCGGGAAACGGCCCTTCGGAGCCGCGCGGCACGGTCGATGCAAAGGGGGCGTGCGGTTCGGTCGACGACGGATTCGACGGGCTCGCGGGACGACCCACCCGCTCCATCGAAGTCTCGCGCGCACGTCCTCCCCGCGTCGGGGAGCCGTCGTTCTCCGGTTCCGAGCGACCGCTTCGCCCTCCACGGCGAAGCGGTCTTTTCTTTTTCAGGCGTGCCAGGCGGGACCTCGACGTGGGCTGCGAAGCGCGCGGCCGACGCCGGCGAAGCGGGCGCTCGCGCCGCCGCGTCGCGCCGCGGTCTGCGCGTCCGCCGCCTTAAGTCGACTCTTTTTCTTCATTCGCGGAGTCGGAAGGCGTACACGGAAGCGGCGCACGACGCCGCGCCGTCTTGCAGGCGACGCGCCCGTTCCCCGCGGGGCCGTCGTGGGCGGGGGCGGGGCATGGCGACGGCACCGGTTCGGCCGGTCGGAGGTCTTTCAGGGGGGACGGGGTCCTTCCCCCGAGAGGGTTCGATCGCACCCTTCGCGCTCTTTTTGCGGCGATCCTGCCACGGAGCCCCCTTGCGGCGTGGGTTTCGGGTACTTTGTGCCCGGCGCGGCTTGAGGTAAACGGAAATTTTGGAAATCAGCGCACGTCCCCGGCGCTCCGGTTTCGGCAGCGCCCGCGGTCCGGCCACAGGCGCCCATTCGGGATCGAACTCATGACGACGTCGGCGGAAGGTGCGGACGTCGCATGGTCGGGCGAGGACTTCCGCGGCATCGTCGAAGCGACGCCGACCGCGCTGGTCGTGGTCGATCGTCGCGGGGACATCGCGCTCGTCAACACCCGCGGCGAAGCGATGTTCGGTTACGCGCGCGGCGAGCTGCTGGGGCGTCCTGTCGAGACGCTCGTGCCCGAGCGCTACCGCGGGGAACACCCCGCCGCGCGCAGCGCGTTCTTCGGGCGGCCGCAGGCGCGCGCCATGGGGGCGGGGCGCGACCTCTACGCGCTGCGCAAAGACGGAAGCGAGGTGCCGGTCGAGATCGGGCTCACTCCGCTGAACACCGCCCGCGGCGCGTTCGTGCTCGCCGCGATCATCGACATTTCGGAACGGCGGCGCGCGGAAGAGCGCTTCCGACTCGCGGTGGAGTCGTCTCCGAACGCGATGCTCATTACGGACGCGCGCGGCGCCGTCGTGCTCATGAACTCCGAGGCCGAGCGCCTCTTCGGCTGGACGCGCGAGGAGATGCTCGGACGCTCCGTCGATCTGCTCGTCCCCGCGCGCTATCGCGAGCGTCACCCCGCATCGCGCGACGCGTTCTTCGCGTCGCCGGGGACGCGACCGATGGGCGCGGGCCGCGACCTCTACGCCCTCCGCAAGGACGGCGTCGAGGTGCCCGTCGAAATCGGCCTCAATCCGATCGACACGCCGGAGGGCGTGCTCGTGCTGAGCTCGGTCATCGACATCTCCGAGCGCAAGCGCGCGGAGGAGTCGCTGGCGCGGTACGCGCGAGAGCTGGAGCGCAGCAATTCGGACCTGCAGGAGTTCGCGGCGGTCGCGTCGCACGACCTCCAGGAGCCGCTGCGCAAGATCGCCGCGTTCGGCGAGCTGCTGCAATCGCGCGCCGGGGCGGCGCTCGACGAGGAGTCGCGCGACTACGTGGCTCGCATGCAGACGGCCGCCCGCCGGATGTCGGGGCTGATCACCAGCCTCCTCGAGCTGTCGCGCGTCACGACCCGCGGCCAGCCGCTGCGCCCGGTGTCGCTCGCGGACTCGGTGGCCGAAGCGGTCGCGGACCTCGAACTGCGGATCGCCGAGACCTCCGCGCGCCTCGAGATCGGACCGTTGCCGACGGTGATGGGCGATCCGGCGCAGATCCGACAGCTCTTCCTCAACCTTCTCGGGAACGCGCTCAAGTTCCGCGCGCCGGACCGCGTCCCGACCGTCGTCCTGCGCGCCGAACGCGGCGACGACGGCTCGTGGTGCGTGGAGGTCGAAGACAACGGCATCGGCTTCGACGAGAAGTACCTCGACCGTCTGTTCAAGCCGTTCTCCCGGCTGCATGCGGCTTCGGCGTTCGAGGGGAGCGGCATGGGCCTCGCGATCTGCCGGAAGATCGCGGCGCGGCACGGCGGCGAGGTGACGGCGCGCGCCCGCCCCGGCCGCGGCAGCGTGTTCCGCGTGACGTTCCCGCCGCGGCGGGACGAGGGAGGCTGACGTGGGCCGCGAACGACGCCCGGCGCTGATCCTGCTCGCGGACGACGACGACGACGACGTCCTCCTCACGCGGCGCGCCTTCGAGTCGGCGCGGCTCGCCAATCCTCTCGTCCGGGTGCGCGACGGCGAGGAGCTGCTCGCCTATCTGCGGGGAGAGCCGCCGTTCGACGATCGCGCCGCGCATCCGAGCCCGTCGCTGGTGCTGCTCGACCTGAACATGCCGCGGAAAGACGGACGCGAAGCGCTGCACGAGATCAAGGCGGATCCGAGCCTGCGCGCCATCCCGGTGGTCGTCCTCACCACCTCG
>DASPNK010000279.1:0-3710 GCA_035626575.1 Planctomycetota bacterium
GAAGCTCCTGCCTCTACCCGGCGAACCGCAGTTCGCGGACGTCCGCGGACGGTTCGTCGGGGTTCTCGTCCACGACACGGATCCCCGGGCGACGCGAGCCGCCGTCGGCGTGCTCATCGAAGAGCCCGGCCTCGTCCAGGACGGCGACGTGCTCGTCCTCGCGGAGCGCAATCTCGAGGTGGCCGTGAACGCCGTCAAGCGCCTCGCCGCCGCGCCCGAGCTCGGGCGCCGTCAGATCATGCCCGCGATCTACCTCGCCCTGCGCAAGGACGCGACCGGCAAGAAAGCCCTCGAGTGGACGGTCGCGAACGAGAAGCTGGCGAAGGGAAGCCCCGACCACTGGGTCGCCGCATGCGCCGCCTTGCGCATCCTCGGCGAGAAGGCGGTCTGGAAGGAATGCATCGATCGTCAGGAGCGCGCGCTCGACGAAGTGCCCGAGGAACGTCGCTTGAGCCAGGCGGCGCGGAGCGTGCTGCGGCTCGAGTACTACGCGTCGGTGCTGAAGGGCGAGAAGCCGCCGGCCATCGCCGGCCGGGAGTTCCCGCACCACGCGTACGTCGCAGCGCACGAGAAGGAGATCGGCTCGATGGACGAGGCGCGCCGTCGCTTCGAGGCGTTGCGGGCGCTTTGATCCGAGCATCGGGCCGGCCGACGGCTCGATCGTCCGGCGGCGGACTTCCGGCGGTCTTTCCCGCCGGAAGCCCGTGAACGCGTTCACCGACGGCGGTCGCGTCCCATGACGCCGCCGCCCTGCGAACTCGGCATGCGAGAGGCTCAGCGGCCCCGTTCGATCAGGTGCAGCTTCTCGACGAGAAACGTCTCGAGGCTGACGGAGCGGCCGTCGGAAAAGAGGATCTGATAGGGGTCGCCCGACGTCGAGGAGCTGGTCGCGACGTCGGCGATGAATTGCCGAGCGGTCGCGATACGCGCCCGCGACCCGGACCATTTCGTCCTCAGGTGTTCGGCGGCCTTCGTCGAGGAGTGTTCGGCGCCGTTGCGGACGAACGTCGCGTCGAGGCCGGCGACGGAGCGGAGGAGGAGCTCGATCTTCTCGTCCTCGGTCGACCCCGCGGCGCTGTTCGACACTTCGAACGTGGCGTAGTCCTCGCCGATCAATGCGTTGGCCAGTTTGCGCAGGCGGAGGAAGAGCGGGCGGCCGTCGAACGTGAAGGGCGCGGCGTCGTTCTCGGTCATCGATCGCGAAGGGACGAGCACGACGGCGTCGGCGGTCGCGACCGACACCATGACCTGGTTCCTCGTGACGTCGTCGACCGTGACCAGCAACCTGCCGTCCGACGCCGGAATCGGAACGGTCGAACGCTGGCGCGCCGTGAACTCGATCGGCAAGCCCGGCAACGCCGGCGTACGTTCCGTCGCAGGCGGTGTCCGCGGTTCGGCGCAGGCGCCTAACGCGAGCCCGGCGATGAGGCTGAAGAGGACGGCGCGGCGGTCGTGGATTGCGCGAACCATCAGGTCTCTCCGGTCGGGAGGCGGCGGCTTCCCGGACGCGGCGAGCTTAGTGCGGGGCGCCCAAACGCCGTCATGAAAACCGGTCGCCAGCGTCGCCAGGGGGCGGCCCCGCGCAGTCTCAACGCGGTCCGGCGGTCGGTCCGGCGGCGCCCTCGGTCGCTCGCGCGATCAGCTCGGCGGCGCGGGTGCGGTCGGCGGCGCCGAATCCGCGGTGCGTGCGGATGAGGTCGACGGCGCGGCGCGCGTGGGGCGCGGCTTTGTCCGGAAGGGCGGCGTCGAGGTAGAGCTGCGCGACGGCCATGCGGAGCCGGCCTTCGGTCTCGGGGTAGTCGGCGAAGGAGCGGTCGATCTTCGACGCGGCGTCGTCGAGCAGCGCTTCGCGAGCGGCGGGGGCGTCGGTCGTCCGCGCATTCAGCGCGCCGAGCAGGTCCTCGAGGAAGCGCGACACCTGCACCGCCTGGCTGTGGGCGCGCCAGCCGAGGCGCGCCTCTTCGCGGGCGGCGAGCATGCCTCGGTAGACGCCCGCGGCGCCGAAGGCGAGGGCGACGACCACGACGGCGCCCGCCGCCGTCGGCCACCGGTTGCGGCGGACGAACTTCGTCGCGCGCGTGACCCACGACGCCGGACGGGCGAGGACCGGGCGATGCTCCAGAAGGCGACGGAGGTCCGTCGCGAGTTGATCGACGGAGGAGTAGCGGCGCGCGGGATCGGGCTCGAGCGCCTTCATGACGACCGCATCGAGATCCCGGTCTGCGAGCGGCGCGGGACGGGTCGCGAGGAGCGCGAGGCTCTCGTCCCGCGACAGGCCCGCGACGACAAAGGGCCGGCGGCCCGCGGTCAATTCGTACAGCATGACGCCGAGACCCCAGACGTCGGTCGTCGCCGCGACGACGTCGCCGCGCAGCTGCTCGGGGCTCGCGTACGCCGGCGTGGCGGCGTCGGCCGCGGCGCCGACGCCGGGCGACGGCTCGAGCAGCGCGGAGACTCCGAAGTCGAGCAGCTTGGGGACGCCGTCGCGCGTGACCAGCACGTTGGAGGGCTTCAGGTCGCAATGGACGACGAGTCGCTCATGCGCCGATTGCACGGCCGCGCAGACCTGGAGGAACAGGGCGATCCGGCGGCGCATGTCGAGCCTTGCGGCGGCGCAGTAACGGTCGATCGGAACGCCGTCGACCAGCTCCATCGCGAGGTAGAGGCGGCCGTCGGCGATCGTCCCGGCGTCGAGCAGCACGACGATGTTCGGATGGTTGAGCGCGGCGAGGACGCGACGCTCGGCGCGGAACCGCGCGGAGACGACCTCGCCGTCGAGCCCGGGTTTGAGGACCTTGACCGCGGCGCGCCACGGGAGATCGGCGTCGGCGCGGACGGCGCGGTAGACGTCGCCCATGCCGCCCGACGCGAGGAGCGTCTCGATCCGCCACGGTCCCGCGATTCGGCCTTCCAGCTCGCTCGCCGCGGCCGGCCGCTCGAGGAACGCGGGCGCCGCCTGCGATGCGAGCACCAGCTCCTCCACCTCGCGCACGACCGACCGGTCGGAGTCGCCGACGCCTGCGTAGAACGCCGCGCGTTCGGCCGTCGCGAGGTCGACGACATCGTCGAACAGCTTCCGGATCCGCGTCGCCCGTTCGCGGTCAATCGGCGGCATCGGCGGCGATCCTGCGGTGCAGCCATCCCTTCGCGAGCCGCCAACGCCGCTTCACGGTGCGCTCGGACATCCCCAGCGTCCGCGCGGTTTCCTGGACCGTGCAGCCGCCGAAGAAGAGAAGCTCGACGACGGCGACCAGTTCGTCGTCCTCCTCCGCGAGGGCGACCAACGCGGTCTCGAGGGCGACCACGTACGCGTCGCGCGCTGCGGGTGCGGCGACGTCGTGGTCGAGCGCGACGCGGCGATCGCCGTCGCGCTTCTCCGCCGAGCGCCGCCGCGCGTGATCGACGAGAACGCGCCGCATCGTACGCGCCGCGAGGCGACGGATCTCCGCGCCGGTCATCGACGCGCCGGTGCCGCCCGGGAGGAGGCGCAGGCAGGCCTCATGAACGAGGTCGGTGGGGGAGAACGTGTGATCGGAGCGTTCTCCGCGCAGGCACGCCGCCGCGACCTTCCGCAACTCCGCGTAGAGCCGTTCGTCGACGCCCGGCTGGGCGCGGTGCTGCGGATCGAGAAAAAGCGGCATGAACGTGGCCCCAGTTTAGGCGCGACTGCGCCTGAACGAACGGATCCGATCCTCGGAGGCTCCTTGCGA
>DASPNK010000280.1:0-19296 GCA_035626575.1 Planctomycetota bacterium
GTCCGTCCGGCTTCGCCGGCGCGGACCGGCGCTCCATCTCCCGAGAAGTCCGGTCGCCGCAGTTCGACGCTTCGCGGATCGACGCGCGGCGACGCGTCCTCGACGGCTGAGATCCGACGAGCCGCTCTGGTCCTCAGGCCGCCGCAGGTCGGACGTGGGCCGCGATCCGGGGTCGTGCGAGCCGTCGTTCCCCGGATTCCCGTAGCGGACGGCGGCGCGTCGGGCCATACTCGCCCCCCGGCGCGCCGGCCGGCGCGTCCGCCGTTCATTTCGGAGGCGCTCCATGAAGTCGAAATTCGTCGTCGCGCTTGCGCTCTGCGCGGGCGTCGCCGCGTCCCAGCAGGTCCAGCTCTGGATCCCCGACAACTCTCCCGTCACCAACATTTCGCAGAACATCCCGTTCGGCGCGTCGGCGACGTGGAGCGCCGGCTACACGTTCGTGCAGGTGATTCCCGCGAGCGTGCTGCAGGCGACGCATCAGCGCATCGACGAGATCGCGTTCATGCCCGCGCTCACCGGCTCGTGGTCGTGCGCGACGGTGCTCATGGCGCTCGGCCACGTGCCGAATCCGATCCCGTGTCCGTTCACCTTTCCGGGGCCGGGCGGCGCGACGCCCGGGTCGTTCCTCGACCTCGCCGTGATCTACGACTCGGCGACCCAGGGGCCGTTCACCTGGAGCCAGACCCAGGATCAATGGTCGCCGCTCGGTTTCGCGGCCCTCGGCGGGACGGGGTTCGTCTGGAACGGCGTCGACGACATCGCGTTCTTCATCACGTTCCAGAGCGCGACGGTCACCGGCGGCGCCTGCCGCCGGTCGGCGACGATTCCGCCGTCGCGGACCTACGCCGCGGGGTATCAGCAGACGACGAGCACCGCGTGCAACGCGACGTCGGCGCTCTACGTGTGCCTCACCATGTCGCCGGCGGCGGGCCTCTTCGCCGACTTCGTCGCGACGCCGTCGACGGGCGCCGCGCCGCTGACGGTCAGCTTCAACGACGCGTCGTTCACCAGCGATCCGGGCGGCGTGACGACCTGGACGTGGGATTTCCAGAACGACGGGTCGCCCGACGCGACCGGCGCCAGCGTCGCCTTCACGTATCTCACGCCCGGCGTCTACGACGTGTCGCTGACGGTGACCGACGCGCTGCATCCGAGCAGCGTCAAGGTGAAGACCGGCGCCGTCGTCGTGGGTCCCTACGTCTTCACGGCGACGTCGTCCGGCGGCGGCGTCGGCGACCTCGTGGTCACGCCGGTCCCGCCGATCGGAGCGCCCGGCATGGTCGAAGGGTTCACCTTCGTGAGCTTCGCGCCCCCGCCGACGGTCGGTTCCGGGCCGGCGTTCGGACTGGTTCCCGACGCGGGGTTCTGGCCGATCCTCACGATGCCCGCGGCGCCGGGGAACCCGTTGCACTACGTCGTCGCCCCGGGGCTCTACCCGCAGACGCCGTTCATCGTGCCCCAGGGCGGTTTGGCCGTGCTCGCCGGGCTGACGGCCGACCTCGTGCAGGTGGGCTTCGGCCCGGGCTACACGCTCCTTCTGGTGAGCAACGTCGCGCGCGTGACCTTCTGAAAACGCGCGCGCACGCGCCGATCCCAGCGGGAATTCGCGGCGGTCGCGGGCCCGGCACCGCCGGGCCCGGTTGATCGACCGCGTCGCGTCGCGTTGAATGTCCGTCGTCGCCCATGCCGTCGTCGTCCCCCGAACGTCAATCGCTTCCGATCGACGCCGATCCGCGCGGTCGCGCCTTCCGCTACGAAGGCGAGGCCTTCCGGCTCGACCTGGCGCCGGAGGCGCGCCGCCGCGATCTCGAGCGTCGCACCGCGACCGTCGTGCGCCTCCGTGACGGCGAGCGCCTCGTGATCGACGCGCGCGATTTCAACCTGCCGCCGCTCGACGGCCTCGAGCCGCCGGCGCAGCGGTTCGAGCCGCGACCGCTCGTCGAGCGCATGCTCGAGCTCGGTTTCGACGAGACCTGGTGCGACGAGATCCTGCGGTGGGTGCGGCGCCATCGGCTCTTCGAAGAGCGCGCCGACGCGACTCGCGGCGCGGAGGCCGCCGCGCCGTGACCGCGGGCGCCGACATCCGCCACGACGAGACGCGCGCGATGCCGCCGGAGATCCGAGGCCGCGGCCTTGAGATCGGCGCGTTTCACAGTCCGGTGGCCCACGGACCCGAGGTGTCGGTGCTCTACGTCGACCGGCTCCGCGAGGACGCCGCGCGGCGGTGCTTCCCGGAGATTCCCGCCGACGTCGCGATGGTCACCCCCGACCTCCTCGCGCCCGCCGACGCCCTGACGGGCGTGGGCGACGCGTCTCAGGATTTCGTGGTCGCCAGCCACCTGATCGAACACGTGGCCGACCCGATCCGCGCGCTCCGCGAGTGGCGCCGCGTGCTCAAGCCCGGCGGGCTCCTGTACCTCGTCGCGCCCGACCGGCGCGGCACCTTCGATCGCGACCGAGCGCCGACGACGCTGGCGCACCTCGTCGAAGACCACCGGACCCCGCACCTCGCGCCGGAGCGGGACTTCCCGCATTACGTCGAGTGGGCGCGTGCGGTCAACGGCCTCCGCGACCCGAAACAGGCGGAGTTCTGGGCGCGCCTGCTCATGGCGGCGCGCTACGCCATCCATTTCCACTGCTGGGTGCGCGACGACCTGCTCGAGCTGGTCGACTACCTGCGACGGGAGCGCCTCGCGGCGTTCGAAGTCGTCCGCAGCTCCGAGCGCGACGACCGCTACGAATTCGAGCTTCTGCTCGCCGCCCGCTGAGCAAGTCCGACGCCTCCGCGGCGAAAACGCCCGCGGCGCGGCGCTCAGTGTTCCGTGTCTTTGCGGGACGGCGGGTCGCCGCCGTAGCTGTCTTTGCTGCGGATCTTGCCCTTCTCGTCTTTGACGACGAGATCCACGCCGTCGGCCTTCGCGCGGCGTTTGCCGGCGGCCGTCGCCTGCGTCTGGTTGTCGTGCAGCGACGACGCGCGCGCCGCTCCCTTGCGACGCAACTCCCAGCGGCCGTCGGGCCGCGGTTGGACCACGAGATCCTTCATGGACATGCGCTCCGCGCGCCCCGCGGAAGCGCGCCGCGACGTCGGGGACGCCCGCGGCGCCCCTCGTCCCTGGACGCCGCGGGTTCGCGTCCGGCGCGCGGGTCGCGCTCCATCCTTCATAGAGCGCGACGGACGCGGCGCCCTTGCGGTCAGACGCCGCGCAGCTCGATGCCGTGCGACGTGGTGAAGAGGCCGTTCGCCGCGGAGGGCGCGAGGGCGACGGTCTGCAGCAGAATGCTGACGCCCTGAAGCCCGGCGGGCCAGCAGACCTGCGCGTCGAAGCCGCCGCTCGTCAGCGGAGCGAAGAGGAAGGGCCACGTCTGAAAGCCCAGCGGGTTGACGCCGAAGATCACCGCCGGATCGAGATCGGTCGCGAGGCCGGGAACCAGCGGCGTCGGCGGGGCGCCGGTGACGAAGACGTGCCCGACGACCACGAACGGGGCGCCGACGAAATCGCCTTCGCCCGAGACCGTGCGCGTCGTCAGCCATTGACCCGAGGAGATCGTGCGCGTCGGGTGCTGAGCGAGCACGCCGGCGACCGCGACGCCGGATGCGGGGGTGCAGGCGACGTTGAGCGTATCGACGCGGCAGAACAGCTCGAGGTCTTCGCCCGTGCCCGGATACGGCGCGGGCTGGAACAGCTCGCGCACGCGGGCGATCACGAGTTCGTGGAAGCGCGCGTCGTCGTCGATGGACGTGTGGACGAACGACGTGTCGGCGAAGACCGACTCGAGGTTCAGGTTGCGCGCGGCGCCGTTGATCTGGAACGAGGGGACCGGCTCGAAGAGGGTGGTGCTGGTCTGGAAGTAGCTCAACGCGTGAAGCACCGTCGGCGGGACGGTCGGCGTCGTCGCGGCGAACGGGCTCGCCTGCGCGACGTAGTCGACCGAGATCTGAAGGTCGACGTCGATCCCCAGCGGCGCGAGGTGGTTCGTGGCGAGCAGGAAGTTGCCTTCCGCGCCGAAGCTGTGCCCGACGAGGACGACCTTCGCGTTCGGTCCCGCCGCCGCGACGAAGGCCGACGCCGCCGCGAAGCCGTTGTAGGCGAAGACCTGCGACGAGAACGGAGGCAGCGCGCCGCCGCCCGAAAACGCGGTCTGCAGCTTGCCGTTGAGGATCGAGAGCCCCGGATTCGCGCCGGGGAGGAAGCCGGTCATCAGCGCGACGACGATCGGATCGCCGGTCTGCGCGGGTGCGGCCGGCGCAACGAGGGCGGACGTGAAGATCAGGCAGGCGGCGGCCGCCGCGCGTCGTGAACTCATGGGAGGGGTCCTCGGGGCGGCACGGCGGCGAAGCCGCGCGCGCCCCAAGGTAGGCGGCGGGCGCGAGCGGCGTCAAGCGTGCGACGGGCGGCGCCGCCCCGCCGCGACCGTCGAACGGCGCGACGCGGCGCGACGAGGCGGGTTCAGGTTCCCAGAACCAGGCGGATGCCGCGGGTCAAAGCCAATCCGCCGAGCTCGGGGAACGCCGCCGCGCCGGGATCGGCCACGGCGATCTGCGCGTAGACGTTCAGCCCCATGAGCGCGGGAATGTTCGGCACGCCCAGGGAGAACAACCCGAAACCGTTCGCATTGGTGGTGAATCCGCTGAAGAGCCCCGGCGCGGGGAGGAAGATCGTGTTCAAGTCGACGTAAACGTGCGCGCCCGAGAGCGCGAGGTCGTCGTAGCCCGTCGCGAGGAAGACGACGGCGAGAGCGTTCGGCGGTGCATTCGCGACGCCGAGGCCGTTGAACTGGGTTCCCAGCTCCGGTCCGCCGGTGCCGACGAGCGCGAGCGGGCCGTTCGCGCCCGGCGCGGGCTCGCCGTACTGGTAGAGCGCCGCGGGGACGGGATGCGCGTTCGCCGTCGCGTACCACGGCGCCGCCGTCGGCTCGGAGTGGAAGAACGCGTGGAGTCGTTCGGCCACCTCGAAGCGCCCGAGCGGCGCGGGGTGCACGCCGTCGGCCGCGAAGTCGCGGCACTCCCAGGTCAGGCCGTCGCTGCGCGGGACGAGGCCGTCCGCCCACAGGTACGGCCCCCACGCGAGCCACGGCGCGACGACCGGACCGGCGGACGGGTCGAAGTTCAGCGCAGGGTCGCCCGCGATCTGGTCTTCGATCAGCCACTTCACGGCGAAACCCGACTCGTAGGCGTACGGCTCGGGATTCAGCGCGCCCGCGGCGTAGCCGCCGTAGGTGCGCGACGACAGGAAGGCGAGGCGCAGGTTCGGGAACTTCAGCCGTGCGTTCTGCACGATCGCGCGCAGATCGTCCTTCAACGCGGTCGCGTGCGCGGGGAACCCGAGCGTCGGCGAGGCGTGGGCGTTCTTGATCCACACCGCCTGCACCTGCGATTCCGTGACGCCCGCTTGCGCGAGGCGCGTCGAGACGACGTTCCAGTAGGGATGCATGGGATCGGCCATCAGCCCGGCGTGGATCCCGCCCTGCGCGGCGTCGACGACGCGGACGGGCGGCGCCCGATGCACGTCGGCGTTCGACGTCTGCACGAAGGTCGAGAACTCCTGCGTGGCGTTCGACATGCCGAGCGCGACGAGGACGATGCGACCGCCCGGCGCCGCGGGGGGCGCCGGGGAGCCGTCGGCGAGGCGCGGAACGATCGTCGCCGCGAGGGCGGCGCCCGCGGCCGCGTGGGTCGGCGGAGCGACGTTCGCGCCGCCCGGGTAGAGGCCGCCGACGAATCCCTGGTAGGTCCCCGTTCCGAGGTCGTTCAACGGCGTAAGGCCGACGGACGTCTGCGAGCAGTTCTGCGCGGCGGCCGTTCCGGCGAGGGCGCAGACGAGCGAGAGGGCGAGCGAGCGTGTCATGGCGGGCTCCACGGCGCAGCGGCGGGCGCCGGCCCCTCGAACCGCCGGCGGGCCGGCGGGTTCCGCTCAAGCCCTCGCGCACTTCGGATCGCGTAAGCTCCGCGGCGCGCGCGCATCGCCGCCGGTTCCGCATCCATGGCCAAACCCAAGACGTCCGTACCCGCCGACGCTCTCGCCCGCTACGAGAAACTCGTGGCGACGCAGCCCGGCGTCGACCGCAAAGGCGCGACGCTGCCTTACACCTCGGTGAACGGCAGCATGTCGAGCTTCCTGACGCCGGAAGGAACACTCTCCCTCCGCCTCGGCGACGAAGACCGCGCCCTGTTCCTGAAGCGCTTCCGGACGAGCGCCACGGTCCGACACGGAACGACCCTGAAGGACTTCGTCGACGTTCCGGCGTCGCTCTTCGCAAAGCCCGCCGACCTCGCGCCGTGGTTCGCGAAGAGCCTGACCTACGCGGCGGAACTGAAGCGCCCGAAGCCGGCGGCCGCAGGGCGCGCCAAGCCCGTCCGCGCCCGGCGTGAGCCGACTTAGAGGCCGGGACGTCCGAGGTCGCGCAGGGCCGCTTTCGACGCGACGCGCAGCGTCCGGGTGCCGGGCTTCAACTTGCGGGCGCGCACCAGAAGGGCGAGCGTCGCCGCGTCGGCGACGCCGATCCGACCCGGCGCGAGCGCGTCGCTGCGCGCGATCCAAGGTTGATCCAAGCGCCCCTCGAAGAGCCGACGGACGGCATCTGCGACGGCGGCGTCGCCTCGGGCGACGAACCCGAGCACGTCGAGCGCGATCTTCCGCGAGGCGCCGGACGGACGGGCCGCGATCGTCAGGAGCGCTGCGACGTCGTCCTTCGAAACGGGGCCGCGCCGACGCCCGACGACGTCCATGACGCGCCGCCGATCGTCGGGGTCGTGTTCTCCGAGATGCGGACGGCGCAGCCGGAACGTGCTCATAGCGTGTGAAAGGTCGCGACGACCCGGAGCCGGCCGCCGCGCGCCGACTCCGGCGTATACGTCACGACGATGGCGTTCGAATACCAATCACCCTTGTGGAGCACGACGTCGACGTCCCCCTCGATCGCCGTCGGCGTCCCGCCGCGGAGCGACAGGGCGCCCCGTCCGTCGATGCGCCCTCGGACGGTCACCGTCGCGGCATACGGGGCGTCGGCCGACGACCGCCGCGTGAGCGTCACCGTCGCCGGGACGGTCGCGTCGGCGATGACGCAGGTCGCGCGGTTACGAAGCGCATGCTGTACGAATATCACGACGGGCGCGAGGAGCGCCGCCGTCAGCGCGACGCGCACGGAGCGCCCAGGTCGGCGGGACCTCGGAGCCGCAAGGGACGCCGCGCGGGCTTCGCTCAACGATGACGCCTGTAAGGCGGCCCGACACCGGACGCGAAAGACCGTCGACGGGCGGCGGGGGAGCACCTTGCGCGCGTCGACGTCGCACGCGCGTTCTTCCGGACCGTCGGGCAATCCGATGGGCACGCGTCGACGCCTGTGGCAAGTGTCACCGCAGGACCGCTCCTCAGGGCCTCCGTCGCGACGGCGGCGGCGCGAGTGCAGGCCGCTCGTCGTACGCGACGACGCCATAGCGTATTCCACCGCCGAGAGGTTCCTCCACCGGACCCGTTCGCCGAGATCGCGCGAGGCGAACGTCGAAGCTTCCGTTCAACGCGCCCGGACCACCGGGTCGACGAACTCCACGACGTGGTCGATGCACGTCGTCTTGCCGCCGTCGAGGCTGATGCGGCGGCGGTAGCGCGCGCCGGGACGGACGACGGCGGCGACGGGGCGGTAGATGAGCGCCGGGGCGCCGCCGAGCCTGTCGTCGGCGACCCGCAGGTGCTCGATCTCGAGAGGGGCGTCCCAAGCCACGTAACAGTCGTCGAGCGTCTCGACGGTGATCTTCACCGCCGCCGCATCGACGTCGACCGCGTAGAAGGACGTGCTCCACACTCCGTGCGCAGGGAAGAAATCCGTCGGGACGCATCCCGCAGGCGGGAAGGACACGTACCGCGGCTCGCGTGGAGTCGGACCGCTCTTGTCCGTCGCCCACATCGCGGTGAAGGCGCCGCGCCTGCCGAAGCCGGTCTTGAGCATCGCCGGATTGAGACACCACCGCCGGTGGCCGACATGCGCGCGATTCGACGGATCGGAATCGTCCATGTACGCGTCGATCGACCGCACGAGGTCGCCGCCGCCCCAGAGGTTGCTGTTCATGGCGCCCTTGCGCCCGAGCTCGAAGCGCGCGGCGTCGAACCCCTCGGGGCGTTCCGGCGCGTGCGTATTTCGCCCGAGACGCCGACAGACTTCGGCCGCGGCGTCGCAGGCTTCGCCGGCAGCGTCGTCGAGACGCAGGTCTTTCCACGGCACGTCGCACAACCGGCGATAGGCCTTCAGTCGCTTCAGCGCGGCCTCGCGCTCGGGCGCTCCTTCGGCCGGCCGCACGCCCGCGGCTTCTCCTCCGAGGATCGCGCGCAGCTCTTCGGCGAGCGCTTCGGCCCCGATCGGTCGCGCCGCCGCACGGTTCATCTCGACGAGGACGCCGTCCCGCCATTTCTGCTCGAGGATCGTCTTGCCGTCGCGCGTCGCCCGCGCGTCGCCGGAAACCCGGCCGCGGACGTGTTCGGCGCGGTACACCTGACGCCCGTCGCGCGACCGCTTTTCGAAGGGGCCGTCGAGAACGCCGTGGCGCCAGGTCGAGAACCCCGCGGGCGAACCCTCGGCATGGAACGTCTCGGAACGGCCGACGCGTCGTCCGGCGCCGTCGACCTCGAACGTCTCGACGACCCGCCCTTCCGCGTCGTTCACGACCACCTCTCGGGGCGCGGGCGTCTGCGCCGACGCGCACGCCCCGAGCAGCACCAGCGGCCACGTCGCTCGCAGCGGCGACCTCCGACCCGTCTCGCGGGCGGAGGAGTCGGGATCACCGCCCAAGATAGGCGCTCTGAACCTCGGCGCTGAGGACGAACTCGCCGGCGGCGACGCGGCGGATCGCGTCCACGAGGGCGTCTTCGCCGTCGCCCTTCGAGACGTAACCCCACACGCCCGCCTCCATCGCGCGCTCGATGAGGTCGCGCTTCACGTGGGCGCTGAAGAGCACGACCCGCGACCGCGAGGGGTGGTCGGCCAGCTCCTTCACCGAGACGAACGGGTCGCGGCCCGGCATGTCGATGTCGAGGATCACCACCGTCGGACGGTGGAACTCGATGGCGCTCCGAAGGTCGGTGGCGTCGGGGCGCGACCCGCACCACGTAAAACCCTTGGCCAGCGTGAGTTTCTGCCGCAGCGCGGCGAGGACCGCCGCGTTGTCGTCGACGCAGAGCACGCCGATTTCGCCTCGAGGTTCGTTCACGGCCCCCGCCTTAACACGTCGACCCGCGCCGCGCCGGGTCCCTGTGGAATTCCCGGCCTTCGCCCCCGACTCACCGCGCGGTTCCCGCCTCGCGGCGAGCGCCCGCCGCCGCCCTGCGCAACGCCCCGATCACTTCCTGAACTCCCGGCGCGCGGCCCAGGGTGACGGCTGACGGCGCCCCTTTGCCGCGATCCGCGAGGATGACCACGCCGACGCCGTCGGCGAGCGGGCCGCCGCCGTCCCAGCGGTCGGTGACGACGAGCTCCGCCTCGTCCAGCCGCCGCCGCCCGGCTTCGACGTCGTAGTCGAGAGTCCGCAGCTCGGCCGTGACGATGGCTCGCAGACGGACGTCCTGCAGATCGACGAGCGCGATCCTCCGACGACGGGGCTTTTCGTCGTCCGCGGGTCGATCCGACCGGCGGAGCTTGAGGCGCACCGTCGCGCCCGCGCCCGGCTTGGACTCCACCTCCACCGTCCCGCCCGCCTCCTGCACGAGGCCGTGCACGAGCGCGAGACCGAGCCCGGTGGAGAGGCCGCGGGTCTTGGTGGTGAAGAACGGCTCGAGGCAACGCCGCCGCACCTCGTCGGTCATGCCCGCGCCGTCGTCGACCACCGAGACGTCGACGCCCGTCGCATGCGGCTCGACCTTCAGCGTCACGGTCCCGCGCGGCATGCCCCGCAGCGCTTCGCAGGCGTTCTGCACGAGGTTGAACACCGCCTGCGTCAACGCGACGCGCGACATCGCGACGCGGACGTCGTGATCGGGCAGCTCGGCCTTGAGCGTCACCCCCGCCGGGACGACGTTCTTGAGGACCGTCACCGCCTCCGACCACCAGTGCGCGACCTCGGTCGCTTCGGCGCCGATCGGGCGCGACGGATCCGCCGCGAGCAGCCGCAAACCGCCCGCGAGCTTGCGCAGGTACTCCGCGGAGCTGCGGATGTGCGCGAGGTCGGACGCCGCATCGCCGGGGAGGTCCATCTTCTCCAGCGACTCGAGGCGGACGCGGATCGGCACCAGCAGATTGCCCATGTCGTGACCGAGGCCGGCCGCGAGCGTTCCGAGCGACGCCATGCGCTCCGCCGTCGCCAGCGACGATTCGGCGCGCATCACTTCTTCGGTGCGCTGAGCCAGCGCGGCGGCGAGCCGTCCGGCCGCCTCGCGCTCCCGCGTCACGTCGAAGAAGACGCCGACGAAGCGCACCGGCTCGCCGGCGTCGTCGTAGAAGAACCGCCCGGCCGCGCGCGCCCAGAGCACGTCGCCGTCGGGCCGGCGGAAGCGATGCTCGGATCGGAAGACGTCGCGCTCGCGTTCGGCGCGCTCCCACTCCGCGCGCACCTTCGCCACGTCCTCGGGGTGGACGGGGCCGCTCCAGGCGTCGGCGGCGACGACGCGGTCCGGCGTCGGCGTCAACCCGAGCAGCGTGAAGTGACTGTCCGACCAGACGTTCCTGCCCGTGACGAGGTCGAAGTCCCACGTCGCGGCGCCGCCCACCGTGATGGCGAGCTGCATGCGTTCGTCGGCGGCGGAAAGCTCCTCCGCGGTGCGGCGACGCGCGGTCACGTCCTGGAAGAACGCGGTGAGGCCGCCGTCCTGCGTCGGGTGCGCCTTGATCAGGAACCAGCGCTCCGTCGGTTCATGCCGGAGCTCGAATTCGGCCGGCGCGCGCGCATCCGAGGCGCGCGTCAGCTCGGCGTGGAGCGCCTCGCCGAAGGCCTCCGGGGCGACCTCCGTCCAGAGGCGGCCGACGACCCGCTGCCGCGACAGTCCGAACATCGCCTCGGCGCGGGCGTTCACGTAGAGGAGCCTGCCGCCGCGGTCGAGCCGCAGGAATCCGTCGTGAATGGACTCCAGCGTGTCGACGACCTGCTGCGCACTCGAGCGCTCCGCCGCTTCGCGACGTCGCACCACGTGGAGGACGCGGCCGAGCAGCACGAGGAGGAGGACCACCTCGACCGAGGTGCGCAGCGCGGAGCCGAAAGCGGTGTCGTAGTGGCCGGCGTTCTCGCCGAGCACACGCGCCCATCCCAGCGCCAACGGTACGGCGATGACGAGCGGAAACGTCCGGCGCGCGAGAAGCCCCGCCGAACCCTGGTCGAGGAGGAAGCTGACCGGCGCCCGGTCGGGCGCCGACCACAACAACCCGAAGGACGCCGCGACGACGAACGTCCCCGTCTGCAGCGCGATCACCGCGGCGGGGGGCGTGTGCCGCATCGTGTCGCCGCCGTACAGGTAACTCACCAACGCGGTGAGGCCGGTGGCCAGCGTTCCGACGGCCAGGGGAGACACGAAGCGCCGCGCACGCGCGCCCGAAGGGAGGCCGAGCAGCGCCGTCGCGACTCCGATCGCGGTGAAAGAGGCGCTGCCGGGCGGCCCCATGCGGCCCGGGCTCGCCGTTCCCGCGGCGCCCCAGGGGCGGTCGAAGAGGAGGAGACGATCGATGCCGAGACCGACTCCGAAAACCCACTGCGCCAACGTCGCCCCGGCGAGCACGGCGCAGAAGGCTCCGCATCCGAGCGCGAGGCGACGTCGCCCGTGCGCCGCGCCGAGCAGACCGAGCCCGGTCGCCATCGCGCACAACGTCGCGTTGGGCTGGATCGCGATCGAATGGAACCACGTGGCCAGGCGTTCGACGTCGAGCGCCCACCCGAGGAACGACACGAAGCCGCCGACGAGGACGTACGTCGCGGCGACGATGACGACGTGCCGCGGCGCGCGCGCCGCGCGAGGCGCCGCGACGGGCGCCGGAGCGGCTTCGGGGGGCGTCGACGCGGCGCGCACGGCGAGGGGGTCGGACGGGAACCAGGAAGGACTCATGGGGAACCGGGGAGGGTCGCCTTCCTGGGGCGACCCCGAAGGCGACGGCGCCGAGGCGGCCCGGCGTTCGCGGCGTCGAACGCAAGGAGTGCGGCGCATTGAATGCCGGATCGCGGGCGCGGTCAAGCGTCGGGCGATCGCGCCGACCCGCCGTCGCGGCCGAACCCGAGGTCTCGTCGCTTTTTATCGATTCGCGGCCGCTCGCGGCCCCTGACGGCGATCGGCGCCGCGCCCGTCTACCGACGGCGCGAGCCTTCGTTCAACGAGCGCCGCGCCTCTCGACGCACCTTTTCCGAGGGGTCCTGCTCCGCGGCGCGCTCCAGCGCCGTCCTGACGCCGGGGACGTCGAGGTATTCGCGCAGCGATTCCGCGCACTCCTCCCGGACGTTCTCCGCGCCGTCGTGCACGAGGCCGTGGAGGCACGCGTCCCGCAACGCGGGATCGATCACGCGGCTCGTCACGCGCGCGGCCTGCGCGCGGAGGTCGGCGTTCGTCGCGCCTTGAAGGAGCTCCGCCGCCGCGGTCGCCGCGGCGCCGTCGATCGCGGCGGACCGAGGAGTCGACGCCAGGGCGACGAGCGCGGCGACGCGTTCGCTTTCGGGCTTGGAAGCGTCGAGCAGGAAGGCGCGCAACGCCGGCCATTCAGGCTCCGCAGGCGAAGACTGCGGACGCGAGGCGCGCGGCGGCGCCGCCTTCCGGACGGCTTCTCTCATCTCTTCGAACTTCGCTTCGAGGACGTCGAGGCGGCCGGCGAGCGCAAGGATGCGCTCGGAGGACTCTCGCGCCGCGTAAGGCGCGACGTCGAGAACCGCGTCCGAGGCCCGCGTCGTCGCTTCGCGCGGCTCGGAGCGGACGGGGACGCGGAGCCGCGCTTCGAGATCCGCGAGCCGGTGCACCAGGGCGTCGACGTCGACGCGGCTCGCGGACGCGTCTTCCGGCCGCCGCGCTTCGGCCGCTTCCGAGGCGGCGCCGCGCGCCGTTTCGGCCCGCGTCCAGGCGAACCCCGCCGCCGCCGCCGCGACCCATGCCAGCGCCGCCGCCGCCTTCGCCGCCCCGTTCCCGACGTTCGCGTTCATGGTGGTCTCCCGGGGCGCCACCTTCGGCGGCGTCCGGGAAGATTGCCGCCGCCGCGGCCGCATCGACGACTCCCGACGTAAGCTCCGCTCCGAAGGCGGCGCGTTAACGCAGTCGCCGTCGCGGCGTCCATGAACGACATGCATCGACTCGGCTTCGGCGCGCGGCTTCTCGGTGGGGCGGCCTTGCTCGCCGCCTCGAGCGCGGCGCAGGACTCGCGGCCGGAAGCCGCGTCGCGGCCCGCGACGACGACGCGCCCCGCGACCGAAGACGTCGTCGCATTCCTGCGGAAGGGGCGCGTCTACACGGTCGGGACGACGCAAGGCGCGGTCGAGCGCATGGCGTCGGACTTCGACCTGCAGTACGACCGGCCTCTCGCCTGGGACGCCGACGGCAAACGGCTTTTCTGCTGGTTGAACCCCGCGGGCTGGGACGTGGGGGCGATCGAACTCGCGTCCGGCGCCGTGGTCGATCTCACGCGCACGCACGACGACTGCCGCATGGCGCGCCCGTCGCCGGACGGGTCGAGGATCGCGTTCCAGCGAGGGGGCGTCGGCGTCTGCGTGATGAACGCCGACGGTTCGAAGGCGCGCGTCGTAGCCCCGCGCGGCCATCGCGACGCGGCGCCGGCGTGGTCGCCCGACGGGACGCGACTCGCGTTCATGGACCTCGAATCCCTCGACGTCGGCCGCGTCGCGACGAGCGTGTGGGTCGCCCCCGTCGACGGCGGCGAGCCGCGGCGGATCGTCGAGCACGCCGACGAGCCGTGGTGGTCCGCGGACGGCGCCGTCGTGTTCGCCCTCGCGGCGCGCGCTCCCGACGGCGCCGACCTGTACTCCGTCCCTGTCGACGGCGCCGGGCCGCCGAAACGCCTGACCTTCGACGGCGGCGCCAAGTCGGGGCTCGCGTTCACCGCCGATCGCGCGCGCTGCGCCTGGCTCCGCACCTCGGGCGACGGAACGCCGCGACTCTGCGTCCTCGATCTCCGCGGCGGTTCGACGCCGAAGGAGGTCGCGGAGCTGACGGGCCGTCCTCATCCGCCGTCCTGGGCGCCCGACGGCGGGCGACTCGCCTACACGAGCGGCGACGACGGCTCGCGGTCGTTGTGGATCATGGACGTCCCGGCGTGGAATTCGATCCGGGTCGCCGACGACGTCGCCTGGCCGGTCTGGCGACCGTAGGCGTCGCCGCTCCGCGTTGCGCTTCGCCCGTCAGCGCGAACGCCGGACGAGCCCGCGCGCGACGACGCGACGCTCGTCGTGGTCGACGACCAGCGCGCGCCAGGCGACCGGCGCCTCCGCGGGGAGCGACGCCCAGACGTCGGCCGGAACGGTGAAACGCGGCGTCTCGACGAACGACCCGTCGGCGGCCGAGCTGAAGGCGACGCGGCGGAAACCGTCGACCGACAACTGGACTTCGAAGGCGTCGCCCGGCGCCGAGCCGCCCCACGTCAACGTCGGGGCGTCCGCCGCGACCTGCGTCGGTCGATCTTCGAGCGCGTCGCCGTCGACGACGCCGAGGTGCTCCGGTTTCACCTTCAGGAGCCGCCCGCGTGCGATCTCGCGCCAGCGATCGGGGAAGACGGCGAGCGCGCGCCATTCGAACGGCACGTCGCAAGGCACGAGCTTCCACGCCCACGCCGGGAAGCGGAACGACGTCGCGCGCACCTCGATGCCGAGGTCCCACGTGCGGAAGCCGAGCTTGCGTTCGAAGATGCCGGCTTCGACCTCGTAGCGGAGCGCGCCGTCGCACGCGGGCCACTCCACCCGCGGCGGCGCGGCGCAACGCAGCGTCTTCGGGCGATGGACGGCGTCGGCGGAGGTCGTCCGCGCGTCGGGAGGAAGCAACGCCTCCGGGAGCGGGCCGACGCCGCCCTCCGGCAACGGGCGGCCGAGCAACGCGGCGCGGATGCGCTCGGGGTCGGTCTCTTCGACGATGTGCCGGCAACCGCGGCACACCGGCGCCGGGGTCTTTGCGACGAGGCCGAGGCGCATCGCCCGGTAGACCTCGCCGTCCCAGATCTCTTCGAAGGGCCGCTCGAACAGGTCGCCGGCGTCGGGCGTGCCCGGCACGCAGCAGGGGCGCACGACGCCGTCGTGCGTCACGTAGACCTTGTTCCAGAGGAAGTCGCAGGTCCAGATCGAGGAAGGCAGGGCGTCGGCCGGCGCATCGCCGTCGGGCAGCGTCGCCGCACGCCGGCGCCTCGCGGGGCGGTCGGCGGCGCGTCGCCGGCCTTCGTCGCCGCCGGACGGCGCCGCCGGGAGCGGTCGGAGCCGCTCGACGCCGATTTCGATTCCCGCGAGCCGTCGCACGACGCCGTCTTCGTCCGCGAGCGCGCGCTGCGCGTGATCGCCGGGCGCGTCGGCGAACGCCATCGCGACGGTCAGACGATCCAGCGCGTGCACGATCAGCGCCACGCCGAGCGTCCGCGCCCGGTCGGCGGCCTCCGCGACGCTGCGCGCGCCGAGCTCGACGTTCCGCGCGAGCGACTCGCGCTGGAACTCGCGGGTCATCGGCGAGACGTGGCGGACGTCGACGTAATCGAGGCCGAAGCGACCGGCGATCTCCACGATCTCCGGCAACTCAGGAGCATTTCGCGCCATCAGCGTGACGGACAACCCCACGAGCGGACGCTCGTCGGCGGGCAGGCGCGCCGCGGCGCCGACGACGCGCGCGAGTCCCGCCAGGACGCGGTCGTACGAGGCGCCCGCGCGAAGGTGCTCGAAGGTCTCCGTCGTCGCGCCGTCGAACGAGACGCTGAGCTGGGCGAGGGACGGCAGCAGAAGGGCGATCCTGCGATCGTCGAGCAACGTGCCGTTGGTGTAGACGTCGCACCGCACGCCGTACCGCTCGGCGAGGGCGAGCATCCGGTCCAGTCCGCGCGTCATGAGCGGCTCGCCGGATACCGTGGGCTGGAAGCGATCGACGAACGGGAAGAGCACGTGCGCGACGCGCTCGAAGTCCTCGCTCTCCATGTGCGGCCCGTTCACCGTCGTGCCGTTGAGGTACGGGGGGCACATCGGGCAACGCAGGTTGCACTTCATCGTCGTCTCGACCGACGCGAAGGCGGGGAAAGGCACGCGCCCGTCGAAGGCGGCGGGTCGCGCTTCCGGCGGACCGGTCATCGGGCGACGGCCTCGGACGAGGATCGCGAATCACCGGGAACGAACGTCATGTCGATGCGGAGCGCCGAGCTTACGAAGCGACGGGCCGCGCCGGCAGGGCGCGGAGGCGCACGGCCCGGCCGCAGCTTCCGCGCCGTCGGCAGACGAGGCCGACCTTTCGGATTCGGGCGAACCAAGAGAGTCGACGACCTGTTGCGGGTCCGCCGTCGGCGAGGAACGGCGCGCCGCGGGGGGGCGCGGCGCCGTCGCATCGGCTACGATTGCGGCCGGCGGCGCTTCGACGCCGCAAGCGCGCCGCCGCGTCGGCGCGCGTTCAACGTCCTCCGTCGCGGGCGCCGGCTTTACGCCGCCGGCGGTGCGCCGCGGCCCTCGACGTGCCCGCTCGGTTTCCAGGCGTCGATCGACGAAGGGTCGCCGCATGGAAAAGACGCTGTGCTTCTGGGACGTCCGACCCGCGCAGTTCGGGGCGTGGTGCGACGCGACCGGGGCCGACATCACCTTCGAGTCATATCGCGCCAAGCTCGAGCACGACGTGGTGTGGTCGCGCCGCGCCGGCTTCGAGGTCGCCATCGTGGAGGCGGACGTCGGCGAGGTGCTGCGCATGCTGCATGAACTCGATCTCGCCAACGACCACTTCGGCCGCTCGCAGGCCCTCGCCGCCATCCGTAAGGGCCGCGAACGGGCCCGCCGCGGCGCGACCGAAGCGTCTCCGCCCGCCGGCGCGACGACTTCCAGGCCGCGCTGAACGGACGTGCGCGACGCGGAGGTCGGCGGCGGCCGCCGACCTCAGGGTGCGAGGAAGACGTGCGCCGCGACGGTCATCGGCGCGTCCTGCTTGCCCGACGTCGCGACGACGACGTCGTGAAACGCCGTCGCTCCCGGCGGGCGCGACGCCGCGAAGACGTGGCGGCGCCGCGGGGCGGCGAGCGTCGTTTCGCGAGTCGCGAACCCGTCGCCCGAGCGCCAGCGCGCCGTGACGCGGAGCGGGTAGAAGGATCCCGGAGCGCCCTCGACGCGGAGCATCACGACGTCGCCCGCGTGAGGCGCCGTCGCGGCGAGGCGGAGCGCGCGACCGTCGGCCGAACCCGAACCTCCGTCGGCGGGCGCGGGCGCCGGCGCGAGCGCCGCGGCGCCTTCGGCGCGGAACGCGCCGACGACGGTCGGAGTCTCGAGCTCCACCTGTACATCGTCGCCGCGCGCCTGGATCGCGATCCTGAGGCGATCGGCCCACGCGGCGTCGACGAGCGGCAACGTGATCTCGCCGACGCCGGCCCTCCAGACGGCGCGGGTTCGCGAAACCCGGCCGCCGAACACGACGTCGAGGTCGCCGCCCGTGACCGTTCCGCGCAGGCGAACGGACAGCACGCCGTCGCCCGTCGCAACGAGCGCATCGGGAAGCGGGAACGCCGCCGTCGATTTCCGGGCGGCGCGGAAGCGGCCCGCCTTGAGCGCGGACTGCGGCGCCCAGTCCGGCTGGTACGTCGCCGGCGCTTCCGCGAGTCGGTCGCTCGGCAGGTGCGCGAAGACCTCTCCGAGGTCGTCGGGGACGGACCGCGCGCAGAACACCTCGTGCGCGGGGATCTCGAGGACCAGGCGCCTCGGGTACCCTCGCGTCTTCATTTCGACGACAGCGCGCCGCAGCGGCTCGATCGGACCCTCGCCGGGCAGCGCCGCGACGGCCCACGTCAACCCGGTGAAATGCCCCAGGTACGACGGGAACCGCATCCCTTGCCGCGTGAAGCTCGTTCCGACGACCATGTTCTCGCCGAACGACCACGAGTCCGAGACGGCGCGTCGTTCCTTGACGCCCTTCCGGCGCACCGCGAAGTCCTCGACGTGCTCGAACCACGGCTCGGCGCCTCCCCCGTCCTCGCGCTGGACGCCGGCCATGCGGAGCAGGTCGCCTCTGATCGGCAGCGCCCCCAGCGGTTCGATCTCGGTGTCCCGCGCGCCCGGCGCCGCAAGGAGCCCGGCCTCCGCGGCCACGACCTCGGCGGCGAGCAGCGCGCCGTACGGCGACCAGTGGCTGTCGGTCCGCAGGAAGGTGTCGCCGCGCGTCTCCGCGCGGAAGCGCGTCTTGAGATCGGCGATGCGCGCGCCCGCCGCGCGGCCGGTTCGAAGGAGCTCGTCATAGAGCGGGAGACCGGCTTCCGCGGCGCCGCCGTAGAGGCGATCGCCGACCACGTCCACCGCGCGCGGCAGCAGCGCCGTCGTGAGTTCGACGCCCGCCGACGCGAGACGCCGCGTGAGCGCGCCGAGGGCGTTCCCGGGCCATGCGGTCATGGACTCCGACGGGAGCCTTCGCGGGTAGGCGCGATGCCGGAGGAAGAACTGGCCGTCGCGCCCGACGACCAGTCGCTCGGAGTCGCCGCCGCCGAGGACGTGCGTCATCAGCGCCGCGTACCACGGCGTGAGCGCCGCGCGCACCGTCGAGCGCGCTCGGACGTCCCCTTCGAGGATGGCGACCGCGGTCCCGTCGGTCCAGCGCGCCGCGGCGCGTCGCTTGTCGTCCTCCTTCTTCTCGCGACCGACCGGGCTCGGCGCCGGCCTCGGCCTCGCGAGATCGGCGGCGAGCGTCCCGAGGATCACGACCCCGAACCACGTCGTGACGGCGAGCGCGGCGACCCGTCGTCGCAGCGTCGGCCTCAGGTCCGGCGCCGCGGCGACCACCAGGTCTTCGCGAACGCCGCTGAAGCGCGTCTTCGGCGCGGCCTCAGAACTGGAAGTAGAGGAAGGGGACATACTTCTCCCAGTGCAGGTGGCACAGGGCGAGCAGGAAACCCGGTTGCAGCGCCGCGACGACGGGAAGCCGGGCGAGGCCGACGAGCGCCTGCGTCGTCGGGAACGTCCACACCACGACCGCGGCGATCGCCATGACGACCCCGTGGAGCGGGCGGACGTCGAGCCGCGTCGTCGCTTCGCCGCCGGCCCCGAACATCGCGAGGTAATGCGCGCCCGCCTGACGGAGCGACGGCGCTCGGAAGACGACCCAGCCCAGCAACGTCAGCACGAACGTCGTCGCGATCTGCACCACCCGCGGCGCGGCGGTGTAGATCGGCTTCCGTGCGAAGCGACGCTCGACG
>DASPNK010000281.1:0-18706 GCA_035626575.1 Planctomycetota bacterium
GTCTACCTGCCCAAGGGGTACGAGGCGCCGGAAAACGCGAAGAAGCGATGGCCGTCGCTCTACTTCCTGCACGGTCTCTTCGAGGGCCCGGAGCGCTGGGAACAGCGCGGCGGCGCGGAGCTGCTCGACGCGGCCGTCCGCCGCGGCGACCTGACTCCGCTGGTGGCGATCGTCCCGGCGGGCGAGATGAGCTTCTTCGTCGACAGCGCCGACGGGAAGCAGCCGTACGCGCGCTTCTTCTTCGAGGAGCTGATTCCCCACGTCGACGCGACGTACCGCACCGTCGCGCAACGCGAGCGACGCGTTCTGATGGGCTCGTCGATGGGCGGCGCGGGGGCGTTGCGGTACGCCTTCACGCGGGGCGACGTCTTCGCCGCGGTGGCGGCCCACTCCCCCGCCGTCATGCCGGCGGACATGAACGACGCGTCGCCGCGCGCGAAGCGCACCCTCGGGTTCGTCCGGGAGCGCTTCTCGTCGGTGTTCGGGGACCCGCTGTGCCCGAAGGCCTACCGGTGCGCCAACCCGCTCACCGTCGCGGAAGACGTCGTGATCGATCCGCGCCTCCGCATCTGGTTCGACTGCGGCGAGGACGACCGCTACGAGTTCGACGACGGGTGTCGCGCCCTGGCCGACGTCCTCGCGAAGAAGGGCGTCGCCCACCGGACCCGCATCCTTCCCGGCGGGCACGGGTGGGACTACCTGCGCAGCGCGATGCCGGACGCGTTCAAATTCCTCGACGAGGCGCTGAAGGCCCCGCCGAAACCCGAAAGCCGTAAGGCGGCGCCCTGACGCCGCGCGCGGGTCGCCCGATTGCGGCCCGCCGAGACGCCCGTCGGAGCGGCGGGCGGCTCCGTTTGGAGATCCATCGCGTGAACCTCGACGAAGCGCCGAAGCAGGCGCAACCCGGAGTCCGTTCGTACGCCCTCATCGACCCGGCGACGAAAGGGCCGTATCTCGAGTTCTACAAGCACACTTATTCGGACAAGGGCGCCGCCCTCGATCGCAAGACGAAGGAGCTGATCGCCATCGCCGTCGCGCTCGCCCTCGATTGCAAGAACTGCGTCGACGGCCACATCAAGAAGGCGGTGAAGGACGGCGCCGTCCGCGAGGAGATCAGCGAGACCATCGCGGTCGCCCTCGGCGTCGCCGCCGCGGCCATCGTCGACCGCTCCGACCTCGCCGGCCAGCGCCTCGGCCTCAACTTCGACAACATCCCGTCGAAGTTCGACGCGCCGAAGCCCTGACCGTCGCCTGTCGGCGGCGACGACGAAGTCGGGCGCCGTCGGCGCCCCCGCGTGCCGCAACCGACCGCCGGTTCGCGCGCGCAGCGACGAACCTGCTTCGCCGATCTTCCGCGAGCCTCCCGGCGCCGGTCGAGAGGCCGCCTGCAGCTCGGCGCGCCGTTGCGCGGAGCGTGCGAACCTGCGGTCCTTGCCCGGACGGGCGGCGGGTAAAGAACGCGGGCCGCGAAGGTCGACGACCGTCGCGGCCCGGGGTTCGGTCGGCGGCGCGAGGCCGCCGGACGATCACTTGAGCATCTTCTCGATCATGTGCTGCGGGATCGGCTGGTACTCCTTCGGCTCGAGGGAGTACGCCGCACGGCCCTGCGAAAGGCTGCGGCAGACCGTCGAGTAGCCGAAGAACTCCGCCAGCGGCGCCGACGCGCGCACCGTGTTCGGCTCCTTGCTGGTCTCGATCTCGGTGATCTGCGCGCGGCGCGAGTTCAGGTCGCCGATGATCGGCGACAGGAACTGCGACGGCACCGTCACTTCGAGGTTCATGATCGGCTCGAGGATGACCAGGCCCGCCTTCTTCGCGGCCTCCTGGAACGCCATCGACCCGCAGATCTGGAACGCCATGTCCGACGAGTCGACCTCGTGGTACTTGCCGTCCAGGAGCGTGACCTTGACGTCGATCACCGGGTAACCGTTGCCGCACCCGGCCTGCGCCGCGTTTTCGCAGCCGGTCTCGACCGCGGGGACGTATTCGCGCGGGATCGCGCCGCCCTTGATGTCGTTGACGAAGACGAAGCCTTCGCCCGGCGCGGGCTGGACGGAGATCTTGGTCTGCGCGAACTGACCGCGGCCGCCGGACTGCTTGGCGTACTTGTGGTCGACCGTCGCCGCGCCGCCGATGGTCTGGCGGTACGCGACGCGCGGCTTGCCGACGTTCGCCTCGATGCCGTAATCGCGGACGATGCGGTTGCGGATGATCTCGAGGTGGAGCTCGCCCATCCCGTAGATGATGAGCTGGCCCGTTTCCTGGTCGACGGAGTACTTGAACGTCGGGTCCTCGCGCATGAGGCGCTGCAGGACGTCGCCCAGCTTCTCCTTGTCTTCCGACGACTTGGTCTCGATGGCCATCGAAATGACTGTCGGCGGGAAGGTCGGGGCCTCGAGCGCCACCGCGTGCTCCTTGAGGCACAACGTGTCGCCGGTGCCCGCGAGCTTGATGCCGACCGCCGCGCAGATCTGACCGGCCTTCGCCTCGTCGATCGCGGCGCGCTCGTTGGCGTGCATGAGGTAGAGGTGCGCGATGCGCTCCGTCTTGCCCGTACGCGCGTTGATGAGCTGCATGCCCGGCGTGAGCGTGCCCTGGTAGACGCGGAGGAACGTCAGATCGCCGTGCTTGTCGGAGACCGTCTTGAACGCAAGCGCCACCGGCGGCCTGGTCGGGTCGGGCGTGATCTCGCGCGGGTCCTTGCTGCGCGGCTCGACGCCCTTGACCAGCGGCTTGTCGAGCGGCGACGGAAGGAACGAGCGGACGCCGTCCAGCAGGCGCTGCACGCCTTTGTTCTTCAGCGCGGAGCCGCAGAACACCGGCGTGATCTTGCCGGCGCAGGTGGCCTCGCGGATGCCTTTGACGACGTCTTCGAAGGTGATCTTGTCGCCGGCGAGGAACTTCTCGCAGAGGTAGTCGCTGGTCTCGGCGAGCTTCTCTTCGAGTTTCTCGCGCCACTCCTGGGCGAGGTCCTTGTACTCGGCGGGGATCTCGTCGAGCACGAAGCGGGCGCCCTGCGACTCCTCTTCGTACCGGATCGCCTGCATCTTCACGAGGTCGATGACCCCGACGAAGTCCTTCTCGGCGCCCATGGGCACCAGCACCGGTACCGGGTTGGCGCCGAGGCGGTCCTTGATCGACTTCAGCGCCTTGAAGAAGTCGGCGCCCGTGCGGTCCATCTTGTTGATGAACGCGAGGCGCGGGACGTTGTACTTGTTCGCCTGGCGCCAGACCGTCTCCGACTGGGCCTCGACGCCGGCGACCGCGCAGAACACGCCGACCGCCCCGTCGAGCACGCGGAGGGAGCGCTCGACTTCGGCCGTGAAGTCGACGTGACCGGGCGTGTCGATGAGGTTGATCGTCACGTCGCGCCAGCTGCACGACGTCGCGGCGCTCTGGATCGTGATGCCGCGCTCCTGCTCCTCGGGGAGGAAGTCCATCGTGGCCGTGCCTTCGTGCACTTCCCCGATGCGATGCTCCTTGCCCGTGTAGAAGAGGATGCGCTCCGACACGGTGGTCTTGCCCGCGTCGATGTGCGCGACGATGCCGATGTTCCTGATTTTGGAGATGTCGTAGGCCTTCACGGTCCGCCCTCGCCGGCTCCTGCTGCGAGCCGCGTCATAATGAGCCGACGGCCGCGGAATGCCGCGGCCGTCGTGATTTCGGAGTCAGCCGGAGCGAAGAGAAACGCTCACCACGCGAGGTGGGCGTTCATCTTGTTCGCTTCGGCCATCTTGTGCGTGTTTTCGCGGATGGTCATCGCCGCACCTTCGCTCTTGTACGCGGCGAGGATTTCGTCCGCGAGGCGCTGCGACATCGGCCGACCCGCCTTGCCGCGCGTGACCTCGAGGATCCAGCGGAACGCGAGCGCGAGCTGCCGATTGCGCTTCACCTCCATCGGAACCTGGTAGGTGGCGCCGCCGACGCGCTTGGAGCGGACCTCGACGACCGGCTTCAGGTTGTTCACCGCCTGGGTGAACACCTCGTCCGGCTTCTCGCCGGGGAGCTTCTTGGCGATCGCCTCGAAAGCGTCGTAGCAGACCTTCCGCGCGGTCGTCTTCTTGCCCTTCCGCATCAGGCAGTTGATGAACTTCGACACCAACTTGCTGCCGTAATTCGGATCCGCCTTCAGGAAGCGTTCCGTCGATTCGAACTTCTTGGCCATCTTCCGATCCTGTGCTGTACGTGCGCGTCAGGCCGCGCGGGGCGTCACTTGGGCCGCTTCGCGCCGTACTTGGAGCGGCTGCGACGGCGATCTTCGACGCCGCCGGCGTCGAGCGTACCGCGGATGATGTGGTAACGGACGCCCGGGAGGTCGCGCACGCGCCCGCCGCGCACGAGCACGATGGAGTGCTCCTGCAGGTTGTGGCCTTCGCCCGGGATGTAGGCGGTCGTTTCCTTGCCGTTGGAGAGCCGCACGCGCGCGATCTTGCGCAACGCCGAGTTGGGCTTCTTCGGCGTCATGGTCTTCACCTGCAGGCAGACGCCGCGGCGCTGCGGGCAGCTGTCGAGCACGGGCGACTTGCTCTTCCACCGCACCTTTTCGCGGCCCTTGCGCACCAGTTGGTTGATCGTCGGCATATCGGCTGTCGTCGGCGCCCGCGGTCGGACGGACCGCGCGCGCTCCCCTAAAAGGCGGCTACTGTACGCGCCGGGGCGCCCTCTTCAAGAAAGCCCCGGCGCGCTCGGACTTCCACGTTCAGCTCGCGGCGCCCTCCATCCGGGCGGCGGGCGCAGGCCGGGCGGCGGCCGGGTCGAACGCATGCTTGATCAGCGTGCGGTGGTACTCGGTGAAGCCCGTCCCGGCGGGGATCAGGCGACCGAGGATCACGTTCTCCTTGAGCCCCATCAGGCGGTCCCGCTTGCCGGAAATCGCCGCCTCGGTGAGCACCTTCGTCGTCTCCTGGAAGGACGCCGCCGAGATGAACGACTCGGACTGCAGGGCCGCCTTGGTGATGCCGAGGAGCAGCGGCTCGGCGACGGCCGGCTTGCCCTGCGCCTCGCGGATCCGCTCGTTCTCGAGGCGGAACTTGTGCTTGTCGACCACCGTTCCGGGCAGGTACTCGGAGTCGCCCGGCTCGGTGACCTTCACCTTGCGCAGCATCTGGCTCAGGACGGTCTCGATGTGCTTGTCGTCGATCGTCACGCCCTGGCTGCGATAGACCGACTGCACTTCGTTCAGCAGGTAGTCCTGGAGGACCTCCTCGCCCGAGATCCGCAGCACGTCGTGCGGCACCAGCGGACCTTCGATGAGGGGCTCGCCCGCCTTGACGCGGTCGCCGCGGCTCACGCGCTCGTACTTGCCGTGAGGCTGCACGTGCGGCTTCTCGACGCCGGTCTCCGGATTCTTGACGATGATGATGCGCTTGCCGCGCTTCTTCTCGCCGAACTCCACGACGCCGTCGATCTCGGCGATGACCGCCGGATCCTTCGGCGTGCGGGCTTCGAAGATCTCGGTGACGCGCGGCAGGCCGCCGGTGATGTCCTGCGTGCCCTGCACTTCGCGGGGCCGCTTGGCGATCAGAGTGCCCGGCTTGATCCGGCTCCCGTCCTTCACCTCGACGATGGCGCGCTCGGGCAGGTGGTACTGGTGCAGGACGTTGCCGTCCTTGTCCTTGACCAGGACGTGCGGATGCAGGTCGCCCTTGTGCTCGAGGATCACCATGCGGCGCTTCTTCGAGCCGGCCTCCTGCTCGTGCTTCATCGTCTCGCCTTCGACGACGTCCTCGAAGACGACCGTGCCGCCGACGTCCGCGATGATGGGGCTCGTGTGCGGGTCCCACTCGCAGATCTTCCGGCCCTTCTTCGCCTCGGCGGGCGTGATCTCGTCGCCGTCGGCGACGAACATCACCGCGCCCAGCGGGACCTCGCGGCTCTCGACCTCGAGCCCCTTCTCGTCGAGCACCACGACGAGGCCGTTGCGCGTGATGACCACGCGCTGACCTTCCTCGTTCTCGACGACTTTGAGGCCGCCGCGGTATTCGACCTTGCCGGGACGGAAGACGACGATGTCCTTGTCCTTCACCGCGCGGCTCGCGGTGCCGCCGATGTGGAAGGTGCGCATCGTGAGCTGCGTGCCCGGCTCGCCGATGGACTGCGCGGCGATGACGCCGACCGCCGTGCCCACCTCGACCAGGTCGCCGCGCGAGAGGTCGGCGCCGTAGCACATGGCGCAGACGCCCATCGACGCCTCGCACTTCAGCACGCTCCGCACTTCGACGCGGTCGAAGCCGAGGCGCTCGATGCGCTGCGCGGCGTCTTCCGTGATGATGCGGCCCGCTTCGACCACCAGCTCGTCGGTCACGACGTCGCGGATCGTCTTCAGCGCCACGCGGCCGCGGATCTGCTGCCAGAGCGGCACTTCGACGCGCTCGCCCTTCAGGACCGCGCCCTTGCGCACGCCCGACGTCGTCGCGCAGTCGATGATCGTGACGACCACGTTCTGCGTGACGTCGGTGAGCTTGCGCGTCAGGTAGCCGGAGTCGGCCGTCTTGAGCGCGGTGTCGGCGAGGCCCTTGCGCGCGCCGTGCGTCGACGAGAAGTACTCGAGGACCTTCAGGCCTTCGCGGAAGTTCGCCTTGATCGGCGTTTCGATGATCGCGCCCGACGGCTTGGCCATCAGTCCGCGCATGCCCGCGAGCTGACGCACCTGCTCGACCGATCCGCGCGCGCCCGAGTCCGCCATCAGGTAGATCGGGTTCTTGTAGGGGTCGCCCTGGCGGACGTCCGCCTTGAGCTCCTCCATCATTTCGCGGCCCACTTCTTCGCGGGCGTGCGACCAGATGTCGATGACCTTGTTGTAGCGTTCCTTCTCCGAGATGTTGCCCTGCTCGCGCTGCACCTCGGTGTGCTCGACTTCCTTCTGCGCCTTGTCGAGGATCGACGCCTTGCGCTGCGGCATGCGCATGTCGTCCTTGCCGAACGACAGGCCCGCCAGCGTCGACGCGCGGAAGCCCAGCGCCTTCAGGTCGTCGAGCAGCTTGATGGTCGCCTGCTTCCCGAGTCGCTTGTGGCAGTCGACGATCACGTCCGACAGCCGCTTCTTGCGGAGCGCGAAGTTATAGAACGGCATCCCCTTCGGCAGGATGTCGTCGAACAGCACGCGCCCGACGGTGGTGACGATGACGGCGTCTTCGACGTCGACCGTCTCCTTCTCGGTCATCACGGTGCGGCGGCCGTGGATCTTCAGGCGGATGCGCTGGTGCGTGCGGACCTTGTGGTCGCCGCTCGCGCGGAACACCTCCATCGGCGATCCGAAGAGCTTGAGGCGCTCCTTGCCGTCGCGGTCGCGCAGCACTTCGACCGTGCCCGGACCTTCGGTGGTCAGGTAGTAGCAGCCGAGGACGATGTCCTGCGACGGCGCCATGATCGGCTTGCCGTTGGCGGGCGAGAAGATGTTGTTGGTCGACAACATCAGCGTCCGCGCCTCGACCTGCGCCTCCAGCGACAGCGGGAGATGCACCGCCATCTGGTCGCCGTCGAAGTCGGCGTTGAAGCCGGTGCACACCAGCGGGTGGATGCGGATCGCGTTGCCTTCGATGAGCACGGGCTCGAAGGCCTGGATGCCCATGCGGTGCAGGGTGGGCGCGCGGTTGAGCAGCACCGGGTGGTTCTGGATCACCTCTTCGAGGATGTCCCAGACCTCCTCGTCCTTCCGCTCCAGCATCTTCTTGGCGGAGCGGATCGTGTCGGCGAGGCCGAGGTCCTTCAGCCTGCGGATGATGAACGGCTGAAACAGCTCGAGCGCGATCTTCTTGGGAAGGCCGCACTGGTGGAGCTTGAGGTCCGGTCCGACGACGATGACCGAACGCGCCGAGTAGTCGACGCGCTTGCCCAGCAGGTTCTCGCGGAAGCGGCCCTGCTTGCCCTTGATCATGTCGGTCAGCGACTTGAGCGGGCGGTTGCTCGAGCCGAGCACCGGGCGGCGGCAGCGGCCGTTGTCGAACAGGGCGTCGACCGACTGCTGCAGCATCCGCTTCTCGTTGCGGATGATCACCTCGGGCGCGTTGAGGTCGAGGAATTTCTTCAACCGGTTGTTGCGGTTGATGAGGCGCCGGTAGAGGTCGTTGAGATCCGACGACGCGAAGTTGCCCGACTCGAGGAGCACCAGCGGGCGGAGATCCGGCGGAATGACCGGGATCACGTCGAGGACCATCCACGTCGGGTGGTTCTCGGAGTTGCGCAGCGACTCGACCGTTTTGAGACGCTTGACGATGTCCTTCGACTTCTGCTTGCTGCGGGTCTCGGAGAGCTCCGCGCGCAGGTCTTCGGACAGCTTCTTCAGGTCGAGGCGCTGGAGCAGCTTCTTGATCGCCTCGGCGCCCATCGACGCCTCGAACTTCGAACCGTACTTGTCGCGCGCCGCGCGGTACTCCTCCTCGGTGAGGAGCTGGCGTTCCGCGAGCTTGGTCTCGTCGGTGTTGCCGGGGTCGATGACGACGTAGTCCTGGAAGTAGACCACGCGCTCGAGGTGATTGGTCTTCATCGCCAGCAGCGTCCCGAGGCGGGAAGGCATGGCTTTGAAGAACCAGATGTGGGCGACCGGCGCGGCGAGGTTGATGTGGCCCATGCGCGTGCGGCGCTCGCGCGAATGCGTGATCTTCACGCCGCAGCGGTCGCACACGATGCCCTTGTGCTTGATGCCCTTGTACTTGCCGCAGGCGCACTCGTAGTCCTTTTCAGGCCCGAAGATGCGCTCGCAGAAGAGACCGTCCTTCTCCGACCGGTACGTCCGGTAGTTGATGGTCTCGGGCTTCCGCACCTCGCCGTAGGACCAGTTGCGGATGTCCGTCGGCGACGCCAGCCGGATGCTGACCGCGGTGATGTCGTTGACGCGCTCGTAGCGAGTTTCCATGAATCAGCCCTCGTGCGCGGTCAGGCGGGAAGCGTCTCGGCGCGGTGCAGTTCGATGTTCAGACACAGGCCTTTGATCTCGTTGCAGAGCACGTCGAACGACACCGGAGTGCAGGCGTCGAGGGTGGTCTCGCCCTTCACCATCGACTCGTAGATCTTGGTCCGGCCGTCGACGTCGTCGGACTTGACGGTGAGGAGCTCCTGGAGGATGTACGCGGCGCCGTACGCCTCGAGAGCCCACACTTCCATCTCTCCGAAGCGCTGGCCGCCGAACCGCGCCTTGCCGCCCAGCGGCTGCTGCGTGATCAGCGAGTACGGCCCCGTGGCGCGGGCGTGGATCTTCTCGTCGACGAGGTGGTGGAGCTTCAGGATGTACATGTAGCCCACGGTCACCTTCTGCTCGAACGGCTCGCCGGTGCGGCCGTCGCGCAGCACGACCTTGCCCTCCGTCGGAAGGCCGGCCTCCTTCAGGGCGGCGTTGATGTCGCCTTCCTTCGCGCCGTCGAACACCGGCGTCAGCGCCTGCACGCCGAGCTTCATCGACGCCCACCCGAGGTGGGTCTCGAGGATCTGCCCGACGTTCATGCGCGAGGGGACGCCCAGCGGGTTGAGGAGCACCTCGACCGGCGTGCCGTCGTCGAGGAACGGCATGTCCTCGATGGGAAGGACGCGGGCGATGACGCCCTTGTTGCCGTGACGACCGGCGATCTTGTCGCCGACCGACAGGCGCCGTTTCGTCGCGACGTACACCTTCACCATCTCGAGCACGCCGTTCGGAAGTTCGTCGCCGCGCGAGAGGCGGTTGACGCGCTTCGTCTTCTCGGTCTCGTACTCGTCGATGCGGTCGAAGTACTTCTTGACGATTTCGTGCGCCTGCTTGCGCTGCGCGCCGTCCTTCACCGCCTCGACCGCGAGCGTGATCTGCTCGCGGACGCTCTTGAGACGCGGCACGTCGTCGGCGCCTTCGGCGTCGATCTTCTTCTTCGTGCGCGGATCGACGGGCCCGCCGTCGCGCACTTCGGAGAGGCGCGCGAGCAGCCCGCGGAGCTCTTCCTTGTAGAGCTGGAGGAAGGTCGACTCCGCCTTGCGGATCTCGGCCAGGTTGCGCTGCCGCTCGTCTTCGGTCTGGTTCACCTTGCGGGAGAACTTCTCCGCCGCGATGACCACGCCTTCGACGCCCGACGGAACCTCGAGCGAGTCGTTCTTCACGTCTTCGCCCGCGCGGCCGAAGATCGCGTGCAGGAGCTTCTCTTCGGGCGAAAGCTCGTTCTTGCTCTTCGGCGCGATCTTGCCGACCAGGATGTCGCCCGGCGCCACCTTGGTGCCGATGCGTACCACGCCGTCTTCGGCGAGGTTGCGCAGCGTGCGTTCGGAGACGTTCGGGATGTCGCGCGTGAACTCCTCGCGGCCCAGCTTCGTCTCGCGGATCTCGATCTCGAAATCCTCGATGTGGATGCTCGTGAAGTAGTCGTCGCGGATGAGCCGCTCCGACATGAGCACGGCGTCTTCGAAGTTGTAGCCGTCCCACGTCATGAAGGCGACGAGCACGTTGCGGCCGAGCGAGAGCTCGCCGTTCTTCGTGGCCGCGCCGTCGGCGATGACCTGGCCGCGCTTGACGTGGTCGCCTTCGCGGACGATGGGCTTCTGGTTGAGGCACGTGCGCTCGTTGAGCCCGACGAACTTCCGCAGGCGATAGACGTCGTCGCCGACCTGGATCTCGGTCGCCGTGACGCGCTTGACTTCGCCGGCGAGGCGCGCGGTGACGACCATGCCCGAGTTGCGCGCGACCGCCCGCTCCATGCCGGTGGCGACCACCGGCGGCTCGGTGCGGATCAGCGGCACCGCCTGCCGCTGCATGTTCGAACCCATGAGCGCGCGGTTCGCGTCGTCGTGCTCGAGGAACGGGATGAGGCTCGCCGACACGCCGACGATCTGCATCGGGGCGACGTCGATGTAGCCGACCTCGTCGCGCGGCACGAAGCGGAAGTCGCCGAAGCGACGCGCCATGACGCGCTCGTTGACGAAGCGACCCTTTTCGTCGGCCTCGGTGTCGGCGGGGACGATGATCGCGCGGCTCTCCTCGTCGGCGCGCAGCCACTTCACTTCATCGGTGATGCGGCCCTTCTTCACCACGCGGTACGGCGTGGTCAGGAAGCCGTAGCGGTCGACGCCGGAGTAGATGCCGAGCGACGCGATGAGGCCGATGTTCGTGCCTTCCGGCGTCTCGATCGGGCAGATGCGCCCGTAGTGCGAGATGTGCACGTCGCGGACTTCGAAGCCCGCGCGCTTTCTATTCAGACCGCCGGGGCCGAGCGCCGACAGGCGCCGCTCGTGCGTGAGCTGCGACAGCGGATTCGTCTGGTCGACGACCTGCGAAAGTTCGCCGCGGCCGAAGAAGTAGTCGATCGCGGAGGAGATGGTCTTCGCGTTGATCAGCGTGCGCGGAGTGAGGTTCTCCTTCTCGATGTTCATCCGCTCCTGGGCGGTCTTCTTCAGCTTGAGGAAGCCCTTGCGGAACTCCTCCGCCGCCAGCTCGTTGATCGTGCGGACGCGCCGGTTGCCCAGGTGGTCGATGTCGTCCGTCTCGCCCTGGCCCGCGCGCAGCCGCATGATGTACTTCACCGAATTGATGAAGTCGTCGGCGGTGAGCGTCATCTCATCTTCGCCGACGTTCTGGTCGAACTTGCGGTTCAACCGGAAGCGCCCGACGACGCCGAGGCGGTAACGGGACGTGTCGCGGAACTTCTCGTCGAAGAGGGTCTTCGCCTTCTCGAGCGACGGCGGATTGCCGGGGCGGAAGCGCTGGTAGATGCGGAGCAGCGAGTCTTCGTAGGTCTTCGCGCTGTCTTCGCGCAGCGTGTTGAGGACGAGCAGGTCCTTGGGCGGGCCGTCGATGATCTCGATGGCCTTCAGCTCGGACTGCTTGATGATCTTCAGGAACTCGTCGGAGATCTGCTCCCCCGACGAGATGAGGATGTTGCCGTCGGACGGGTCGACGACGTCGCCGACCACGTACGCGCCGTTGAGCTTCTGGTAGGCCGCGTCGCCGGTGAGCTTGATCTCGCGCGTCGGATAGAAGAGCCGGATGATCGCCCGGTCGGAGGCGTACTCCGGATTGAACGCGCGGATGATGGTCGTCGCGAGGAACTTGCCGCTCTGGTCGATCTTGACCTGCAGCACGTCCTTCTTCGTGACGTTCACTTCGATCCACGAGCCGCGCTCGGGGATGATCCAGCAGGAGTGGAGCTTCTTGTCGCCGGGCTGCACGTCGACGCTGAAGTCGACGCCGGGCGACCGGTGCAGCTGCGAAACGATCACGCGCTCGGCGCCGTTCACGATGAACTCGCCGCCGCCGATCATCCTCGGGATCTCGCCGAGGTAGACGTCCTCTTCGACGGGCTCCGCCTTTTCGAGACGGATGCGGACCTTGAACGGCATGCCGTAGGTCTGCTTCAGCAGGCGGCACTCGTTGGGCGTGTAACGCGGCTTGCCGAGCTCGTAGCCGAGGTAGACCAGCTTCATCGACTTGTCGTAGGAGTCGATGGGGAAGATCTCCTTGATGGCCGCCTCAAGCCCCGTGTCGGTGCGCTCGGCGGGAGGCACGTCGGCCTGCAGAAAGTCCTCGTAGGACTTGATCTGCAGCTCGGTCAGGTCCGGAATCGGAAGGACCTCTTCCGAACGCCCATACTTGCGGATCTGCATCGACGCCGTCCCTCGGTTCGACGGCGCCGGCGCCGTCACCACGGATTGATCCCTAAACGCAGGCATGAGCCGGGGCGGAACGGCGCCGTGGGGCGTCGTCGCGCCGGCTCAAGCCGGTGGCCGCACGTTTTCGGGGGAGCAAAGGTACCCGAAGCCGCGCGCCGCAAAAAGTCGCCGTCGCAGGGGCGGAAGCCGGACGGCCCCGCCCCCGCGGCGAGGTCACTTGACTTCGACCGTCGCGCCCGCCTCGGTGAGCTTCTTCTTGAGGTCTTCGGACTCGTCCTTGGTGACGCCGGTCTTGACGGGCTTCGGAGCGCCGTCGACCAGGTCCTTGGCCTCCTTGAGGCCGAGTCCGGTCGCCTCGCGGACGACCTTGATCACCGCGATCTTGTTCTGGCCGCCGCTGGCCAGGATCACGTCGAACGCGGTCTTCTCGGCGGGCGCCGCGGCCGCGGCGGCCGGGCCGGCGGCGCCGGCCATCATGACCGGAGCGGCGGCCTCGACCTTGAACTCCGCCTTGAACGCTTCCTTGAGCTCGACGAGCTCGCGGACCGTCATTCCGGCGACCGAATCGAGGATGTTCTTGACCTTGTCGGAGTACGTAGCCGTCATGGGAGTGTCTTTCTGGGCGGCGGCGCGCGGGCCGTCGCCGTGAGGGGTTCAGCTCTGGGCGTTGCCTTCGTTCTTGGCGACGAGCGCTTCGATCAGGCCGTGCATCTCGGTGAAGAGGCCGTCCATCGCGCCCGCCATCCCCGAAAGCGGTCCCGAGATCCCGGCGAGCGTCATGGCGAGCAGCTCGGTCCGTCCCGGCGCCTTGGAGAGGGAATCGATACCCGCCGGATCGAGGACCTCGCCCTCGCTGTATCCGCCGTGGATCTTCAGTTTCTTCTTTCCGGCCGACAGTTCGGGAACGAGGACCTTGGCGATCGCGCCCGCGCCCTCCCCTCCGAAGACCACCGCCGACGGGCCGGACAGTCGGGCCCCGAGGCCCTTCATGCCCGCCTTGTCGAAGGCGATCACGGCCAGCGTGTTCTTCACCACGCGCATCCGGAAATTCTTCTCCCGGAGTTTCTTGCGCAGGGCGACGGTCTCGTCGACGGTGAACGCTTCGCAGCCGATCAGCACGCACGAGTCGTGCGAGCCGAGCTCGGTGGCGAGCGCGTCGATCATCGCGGCGTTGAGGGTCTTGCTCATCGGTGTTCTTCCTTGAAAGACCCGAAGGTCAGACCTTCAACCTGACGCCGGGGCTCATCGAGGACGAGAGCGACGCGTTGAGCATGTAGGTCCCCTTCACCGTCGCCGGCTTCAGCGCGCCGAGGTGATCGAGGAAGTGCGCGACGTTCTCGCGCAGCTTCTCCGCCGTGAAGGACCGCTTGCCCATCGGGGCGGCAACGTTGCCGCCGTCGTCGTTCCTGAACTCGATCTTGCCCGCCTTGAACTCGCGCACCGCGGCGCCGATATCCGTCGTGACGGTGCCCGCCTTCGGCGTCGGCATCTTGCCCTGGGGACCCAGGACTTTGCCGAGCTTGCCGACGTGCTTCATCATGTCCGGCGCTGCGATGGCGACGTCGAAGTCCGTCCAGCCGCCCATCACCTTTTCGGCGAGGTCCGCGGAACCGACGGCCAGAGCGCCCGCATTGCGGGCCTCCTCGGCCTTGGCTCCTTCGGCGAAGACGACGACCTTCAGCTCCTTGCCGATGCCGTGAGGCAGGCTGACGGAACCGCGGACGATCTGATCGGCCTTCTTGGGATCGATCCCCAGATGGACGCTCAGCTCGACCGTCTCGTCGAACTTCGCTTTCGGAAACTTCGCCAGCACGGCGACCGCCTCGGAGACGTCGTACGACTTCTCGGGGTCCACCATGGCGACGGCGGCGCGGTACCTTTTGCCGTGTTTCGGCATCTACTCTCGCGCCTCCCTGCGGACGTCCTGTCTTCGCGGCGGTCCGACCTCGTCCGCATCGGTCTCCCGCCGCTCGCGTCGCGACGCCGACGAGGCGCGCGACGATGATTCTTCACGCCGTCGTCAGTCGACGACGGTGATGCCCATCGACCGGGCCGTGCCTTCGATGACGCGCATCGCGGCCTCGACCGTGCCGGAGTTGAGGTCCCGCTTCTTGGCCTCCGCGATTTCGCGGACCTGCTTGCGGTTGACCTTGCCCACCTTGTCGCGCTTCGGGTTGCCTGCGCCCTTCTCGGCGCCGGCCGCCTTGCGCAGCAGCACCGACGCCGGCGGCGACTTGAACTCGAGCTCGAACGTGCGGTCCGTGTAGGCGGTGATGATCACCGGGATCACCAGGCCCATCTGCGCGCGCGTCGCGTCGTTGAAGCGCTTGACGAACTCGCCGATGTTCACGCCGTGCTGTCCGAGCGCCGGGCCGACCGGCGGCGCCGGCGTGGCCTGCCCCGCGGGGCACTGCAGCTTGATCCTGGCCTTGACTTCCTTAGCCATGTTCGCGTCCTTACGCCTCGTCGGCCGCTTCCGGGCCGGACGGCGACGTCAAATCGATTCGACCTGCCAATACTGAAGTTCGACCGGAGTCGCGCGGCCGAAGATCGTGACGACGACGCGCACCAGGCCCTTCTGCTCGTTGATGTCCTCGACGACGCCGTCGAAGTTCTCGAAGGGGCCTTCCTTGATCTTCACCTTGTCGCCGACCTGGAAGCTGATCTTGATCTTCGCGGCCTCGCCGGGGACGGCGCCGACGCCGAAGATCTTGGCCACTTCTTCCGGGCGGAGGGGGAAGGGCTTCGGGATGGACTGGCCGCTGCCCGCCTTGGGCATCGCTCCCGCGCCGACGAAGTCGCCGACGCCGATCATCTCTCGGACGAAGAGCCACGTCTCGTCGTCCATGATCATGTTGATGAGGACGTAGCCGGGGTACGTCTTGACGGTGCGGGTGCGCTTCTTGCCGTTCTTGATCTCGGCGATCTTCTCGGTGGGCACCACGACGTCTTTGACGCGATCCTGCAGGCCGCGCAGCTGGATCTTGCGCTCGAGGTTCCGTTTGACGGAGTCCTCTTTGTTGCTCTGGACGCGGATGGCGTACCAGCGCGGCGCATCCGCGGCGGGAAGGGCGGCGTCCGCGCTCACAGGATGAACTCCAGGATCTTCGTGAGCGTGAGGTCGCACACGATGATGTACCCGGTGAGCACGAGCACGAACACCAGCACCACCAGCGCGGAGTTGCGCGCGTCGGTCCAGGTGGGCCAGGTGACCTTGCGGAACTCGTTGTCGGTCTCGATCAGGTACTCGGCCGCGCGCTCGCGGTTGAGCAGCCGGTAGATCCAGACGCAGCCCGCGGCGACGAGGAGCCAGCAGACGACGAACGCCGGATCGAGGTACTGCTGGATGACCGGGATGCGGTAGTCGACGAGGCGGGCCTTGCGAACGGCGTCGAAGCGGACGAGCAGGTCGTAGATCGTCATCCCGCCCCAGACCACGAGGACGCAGAGGGCGAGATAGGCGACGCGGCGAATGACGACGCCGTGCCCTTCTTTGTACGTCTCCACTTCGAGCTCCCGTTCAGCGTTCAAGCGTCGACGCGGCGCGCGCCTCCGGCGGTTCCGGAGGCGGCGCCGCGTCCGCGGCTCAGGCGAGGATCTTCGAGACGACGCCCGCGCCGACCGTGCGGCCGCCTTCGCGGATCGCGAAGCGGAGGCCTTCTTCCATCGCGATGGGAGCGATCAGCTCGACCGACATCTTCACGTTGTCGCCGGGCATGATCATCTCGACGCCTTCCGGCAGCTTGGCGGTGCCGGTGACGTCCGTCGTGCGGAAGTAGAACTGCGGGCGGTAGCCGTTGAAGAACGGCGTGTGACGGCCGCCCTCTTCCTTCTTGAGGACGTAGACCTCGCCTTCGAACTTCGTGTGCGGCGTGATCGAGCCCGGCTTCGCCAGCACCTGGCCGCGCTCGACGTCCTCCTTCTTGAGGCCGCGGAGCAGCACGCCGACGTTGTCGCCCGCCATGCCCTCGTCGAGGAGCTTGCGGAACATTTCGACGCCCGTGCACACCGTCTTCTTGGACTGCGGGTAGAGGCCGATGAGCTCGAGGTCCTCGTTGACGCGGACGCGACCGCGCTCGACGCGACCCGTGGCCACCGTACCGCGGCCTTCGATCGAGAAGACGTCTTCGACCGGCATGAGGAAGGGCTTGTCGACGTCGCGGACCGGCGTCGGGACGAACGAGTCGACCGCCGCCATCAGCTCGCCGATGCACTTCACGTCGGGGTGATCGAGGCCGCCGCCCTTCTCGAGCGCCTGGAAGGCCTTGAGAGCCGAGCCGCGGATGACCGGCGTCTTGTCGCCGGGGAAGCCGTGCTTCTTCAGCAGGTCGCGGATCTCCATCTCGACGAGGTCGAGCATCTCCGCGTCCTCGACCGCGTCGCACTTGTTCATGAACACGACGATCGACGGAACGCCGACCTGACGCGCGAGCAGGATGTGCTCGTGGGTCTGGGGCATCGGGCCGTCGGTCGCGGCGACCACCAGGATCGCGCCGTCCATCTGGGCGGCGCCGGTGATCATGTTCTTGACGTAGTCGGCGTGGCCCGGGCAGTCGACGTGCGCGTAGTGGCGGTTGTCGGTCTCGTACTCGACGTGCGCCGTGTTGATGGTGATGCCGCGCTCGCGCTCCTCCGGCGCGTTGTCGATCTGGTCGTAGGCCTTCTTCTCCGCATAGCCCTTGGTGGAGAGCGCGAAGGTGATGGTCGCCGTCAGGGTCGTCTTGCCGTGGTCCACGTGGCCGATCGTGCCGATGTTCACGTGGGGCTTGTTGCGCTTGAAGACTTCCTTGGCCATGGGTCTGCCGACTCCTCAGAGTGCTCCTCGGATCGGCGTTGTTGCGCGATCCGTACCGGGACGGGGGTCCCGAACGACGTTTCCGTTGAATGGAGCTGCTGACGGGATTTGAACCCGTGACCTCCTCCTTACCAAGGAGGTGCTCTACCAGCTGAGCTACAGCAGCCGACGAACCTGGTCGCACGCGCACGAACGACCGCGACGCACCGCGAAGAACGACGCCTCCCGTGCGCGGGAGACGTTCAAGCGGGTGAAGGGAATCGAACCCTCGCAACCAGCTTGGAAGGCTGGGGCTCTACCACTGAGCTACACCCGCGACGAGCTCGAGATCAGGACCGTGACGAAAGCCGACTGATGGGGAGAAGTGGATTCGAACCACTGAAGGCATAAGCCAACAGATTTACAGTCTGTCCCGTTTGGCCACTTCGGTATCTCCCCGATCACCTTCCGCCGCGCGCGCCGAGAGCCAGCGAACGGAGTCGAACCGTCAACCGCCGGTTTACAAAACCGGTGCTCTGCCAGTTGAGCTACGCTGGCGCGGGACCTCGAGCCGAGAGCGGAGGGACGATCTTACGGAGGTCGATCCGCCCGTCAAGCCCGCGGATGCGACGGTTGCGACCGCGCGCGACCGCGACGTCAACCGGCGCCGGGGCCGGGGCGCAGGGCCTTCCGCCGCCAGGCGGCGACCGCTTCGGGGAACCCCGACCAGGGCGTTTCGCCGGTCGCTTCGAGGAGGGCGTCGAGGAGGACCAGGGCCGTCATCGCCTCCCCCACCACCGACGCCGCGGGAACGGCGCACACGTCCGACCGCTCGTACCCGGCGTCGACGGCCTCCCCCGTTTCAAGGTCGATCGACGGCAGCGGGTCCCGCAGCGTCGGGATCGGTTTCATCGTCGCCGAGACGACGATAGGCGCCCCGTTCGTCACCCCGCCTTCGAGGCCGCCGGCGCGGTTGGTGTCGCGCCGCACGCCGCCGCGCCCGTCGGGTCGGAGGGCGTCGTGGAACGCGGACCCCGGCGTCGCCGCGGCGTCGGCGCCGTCTCCGATGGCGACCGCTTTCACCGCGGGGATCGACGCCAAGGCCTGCGCGAGCCGCCCGTCGAGCCGTGCATCCCATTGCGCGTAATCGCCGAGCCCGGCCGGGACCCCCGTCGCGCGCACGGCGAAGGCGCCGCCCACGGTGTCCCCCGCCAGGCGCGCGCGGTCGACCGCCTCCGTCGCGGCGCGGTCGCCTTCCGGGTCGAGGCTGAAGAACGGCGACGCGTCGCGCGTCGCGGACGCGTCGGCGCCGGGGACGCCGTTCAACGCGACGGCGCCGATGCGCGTCGTCCAGGCGAACACTTCGACGCC
>DASPNK010000282.1:0-8448 GCA_035626575.1 Planctomycetota bacterium
CTGGAAGATCGGCCGCTGCGACCGCGCGCTTTTCTTCGGGGCGCCGATCGTCGCGGTGTTCCTCGCCGGGCTCGCGATGTCGGACTTCCGGTGCGTGAGCCCGTTCGACCGCCACCCCATCTGGGCGCTCATCCAGATTCCGGGCGGCGGGCTCACCATCGTGTCGGCGGTCGCGACGTGGGGGCTGCGCCTCCGCGGCGAAAGCGAGCTGCTGTATCCCGTCGGCTGCCTCTACGTCGCGGTCGCGTGCCTGCTCAACCTCGTCGCCCTCTGCGACCTCTACGACCTCACCGAGCCGGCGGAGCGCCGCGCGGCCCGGCTCAGGGAGGGATCGTGACCCTCTGCGCGCTGCTCGGGCTTTTCCCGCCGCTTTTCTTCGTCATCGAGATGCTCTCCGCCGCGCCGGGTCGCCCGTCGATGCAGGACGTGCTCCGCCGCGGGGCCCGGAACTTCGGCCGTCACCTCGTGCTGTTCGTCGCGTTTTCGCTGGCGTTCCACTGGGTCACGGGCTTTTTCCTGAACCGTCCGCCGCTCTGGTAAGCGTCGGGCGCGCCGCCGTCAGCGCGCCCTGAAGCTCCGCCCGTCCGCTTCGCGAAGCAGGCGGCCCCGCGCCTCCAGCGACAGCACGATCGCGAGGACCCGCGACGGCGCCTCGCCGGAGAGCCGCACCAGCGCGTCGAGATCGACGGGCGCGCCCCGCGCGAGGGCCAGCAGCCGCTCTTCGTGAGGCGTCGCGGGGTCCGCCTCGTCCGCGACGTCGGCCGCCGCGACGACCTCCCCGGCTCCCGCGTCGAGGCCCAGCGCTTCGGCGAGGTGTGCGCGGCAGGCGACGGGCGTCGCGCCCTCCCGCAGCAGTTCGATCGGCGCCTCCGACAACGGCGCGTCGATCGGGCCCGGCACGACGAGCACGTCGCGACCGAGGTCCGCGGCCCAGCGCACCGTGGTGAGGCTGCCCGACTTCAGCCGCGCCTCCACGAGAAGCACCGCGTCGGCAAGAGCCGCGAGGAGGCGGTTGCGACGAGGGAAGTGACGCGCGAGCGGCCGCACTCCCGGAAGGTGTTCGGTGAGCAGCGTGCCCTCGTTTCCGATGCGCTCCTGCAGCGCCGCGTGTTCGGGCGGATAGGGGCGGTCCGGGCCGGCGCCGAGCACGGCGAGCGTGGCGCCGCCCGCGTCCAGGGCCGCCCGGTGCGCTTCGGCGTCGATGCCGCGGGCCAGGCCGCTGACGACGAGCGCCCCCATCTCGGCCGCCGCGCCGGCGAGGAGCCGCACCGCGCGCACGCCATAGGCCGTCGCCGCGCGCGCGCCGACCACCGCGAGCGTCGGTCCGGGCCGCCACGGCGCGCCGCGGCGGAACAACGCGGCCGGCGGATCGGGCAGCGCACGGAGCGCGGGCCATGCGTCGCCGCCGTCGACCGTGAAGCCGCACCGTTCGAGGGCGGCGAGCGCGCGGTCGACCTGGTCGTCGAGTCCCGGCGCGCGCAGGTCGGCCGCCGGCGCCGGGGTCGGCCCCTGCGGCAGCGCGACGGCGGCGCGGCGGGACCACCACGTCTCCAGCGGACCGAGAGCCGACTCGAGGCGGCCGACGAGAAGCCGTCCGGCGCGTCCGCCGCAGGCGACGTGAAGACCCACGAGCGCGCGGACGCGGATCGGATCCATCGCCGGGAAGACGCCGCGCCGCACGCGCCGTCCCGGCGGGCGAAGGAATCGCGCGGCGCGCGGACGCTTCCGTGCGGATCTCCCCGGAAACGACGCGACGCCGCCCGCGCGGAGGCGCGGACGGCGTCGGGTCTTCGCGCCTTCGGATTACCGGAGGAGCGAGAGCGCGGCCTGCGGCTGCTGGTTCGCCTGGGCGAGGATCGACAGCGCGGCCTGCTGGAGGATGTTGTTCTTCGTCAGCTCGGCCGTCTCCTGCGCGACGTCGACGTCGAGGATGCGGGAGTTGGCGGCGGCCAGGTTCTCCTGGCGGTTCTCGATCGCGGAGATCGAGCCGTACAGGGTGTTCTGCACCGCGCCGAGGGTCGAGCGGGCCGCCGAGACCGTGTCGAGCGCCGCGTCGATCGCGGTGATGGCCGCGCCGGCGTCGCCCGTCGAGCCGATGTCCAGCGAGTCGATGGAGAGGTCCGAGCTCGCCGCCGCCGTCAGCGTGACGTCGAGCGTGTCGGTGCCCGACGTCGTGCCGGTTCCGATCTGCAGCGTGATCGTGGCGTTGGTGCCGTCGAGCAGCGCCTTGCCGTTGAACGCCGTGCCGTTGGCGATCTGGTCGATCTGGTTGACGATGTTGGCGAACTCGTCGTTCAGGGCGTCCTGATCCGACCCCGCCAGCGTGCCGTTGGCCGACTGCACCGCGAGCTCGCGGGCGCGGACCAGCGCGTCGCCGATCTCGCCCAGCGCGCCTTCCGCCGTCTGCACGAGGCTGATGCCGTCGTTGGCGTTGCGGCTGGCCACGCCGAGGCTGCGCACCTGCGCGGTGAGGCGCGAGGAGATGGCGAGGCCGGCGGCGTCGTCCGACGAGCGCGCGATGCGCTTGCCCGTGGACAGGTGCTCGAAGTTCTTCATCAAGGCGTTGGTCGCCTTGTTGAGGTTTCGTTGCGCCGACAACGACGCGACGTTGGTGTTGATCCGGATCGACATGGATTTCCTCTCTGTCCGCTTCTCTCTACGCGCGCCGGGGTCGTGAGCGGACCCCGCCGAACGGTCGGCTTCGCGGGTACCTATCGGTGGCGCGCCGTCGGTTCTTAAGACGACCGTCGCGGAATCCGACGGTCGCGGCGCCGCGAAATCCGGCGGCGCGGCGCGGCATGAGAGGCGCGGCGCGTCGCGCCGCGAACGAAAAAGGCCCGGCGGGTCTCCCCGCCGGGCCTCCTTCCGCTCCGCCGGACGACCGGGACGGCCCGGCGTCGCGGTGATTCAGATCCCGCCGATCAGCCCCTGAGCAGCGAGAGGGCCGACTGCGGCTGCTGGTTCGCCTGGGCGAGGACCGCGAGCGCGGCCTGCTGCAGGATGTTGTTCTTCGTCAGCTCGGCGGTTTCGCTCGCGACGTCGACGTCGATGATCCGCGAATGCGCCGCGCTCAGGTTCTCGACCCGGTTCTCCACCGCGGAGATCGTGCCGGTGAGCGTGTTCTGGACCGCGCCGAGGTCGGACCGCTGCGAAGACACCGTGTCGAGCGCCGCGTCGATGGCGTCGATGGCGGCGTTGTGATCGCCGGTCGAGCCGATGTCGAGCGTGTCGATGCCGATGTCGGACGACAGCACCGAGGCGAGGGTCACGTCGATGGTGTCCGTGCCCGTCGTCGTCCCGGCGCCGATCTGCAGCGTCACCACGTTGCCGCTGGTGTTCAGCAGGTTGATGCCGTTGAAGTTGGTCGAGCTGGCGATCTGGTCGACCTGCTGGATGAGCGCCGAGAACTCGGCCTGCAGCGCGTCCCGGTCGTTGCCGGAGAGCGTCTCGTTGCCCGCCTGCACCGCCAGCTCGCGGGCCCGGACGAGGACGTTCGACACTTCGTCGAGCGACCCTTCCGCCGTCTGCACGAGGCTGATGCCGTCGTTGGCGTTGCGCGCCGCCTGGTTCAGGCTGCGCACCTGGGCGTTCAGGCGCGTCGAGATCGCGAGGCCGGCCGCGTCGTCCGAGGCGCGGGCGATGCGACGGCCGGTGGACAGGTGCTCGAAGTTCCGGAACAGCGCCGACGAGGCCTTGCTCAGATTCCGTTGCGCCGACAGCGACGCGACGTTGGTGTTGATCCGCAGTCCCATGGTGCTCCCTTTTCTTCCGAAGCGCGCGCCGCGGCTCCCGGAGGCTCGCGGCCCCTGCGGCGATGCGTTCGGCTTCCGCGTCCGTTCTCGGCGCGGAACGCCCTCCCTTGAGGCGCCGACGCAGTCCGGCGGGACGCGAAGAAAAGTTTTCCCCGGGGCTCAGGAGGCGGCGGCGAGGGCCGACGCCAGCGCGTCGATCGACGCTTCGACGAGGGCGGTCTCGCCGGGGCGGCGCACGATCGGGAGAAGGAGCGTCGCCGCGCCCGAGCGCTTCTTGTCGCGCGCCAGCAGCGCGGCGGCCTCGTCTTTCGACGGCGCGCAGGGCGGCGTCGCGGGGAGGTCGACGGCGCGGAGCGCCGCCTCGATCGAAGCGAGGTCGGCGCCCGGCGCGACGCGCGCCTCGACGGCGAGCCCCGCCGCCACCGCGAGGCCGTGCGGCAGGTCGACGCCCCGCGCGAGCGCGACCGCCTCGAGGACGTGGCCCGCCGTGTGGCCGAGGTTCAACGCGTGACGCGCGCCGGACGTCTCTTCGGGGTCGGCCTCCACGACCGACGCCTTATAGCGGAGCGCATGCGCGACGGCCTCGGCGGTCTCCGCCGACGCGCCTGCGCGCAGCGCCGCGCCGCGCGCGCGGAGAAGCTCCCACAACGCCCCTCCCGCGAGCAGCGCCGTCTTCACGACCTCCCCGAGCCCCGAGAGCCGCTCGGCCTCGGGGAGGGTCCGCAACGCGGCGGGATCGGCGAGGATCCGCTCCGGTTGCCGCACGAAGCCGACCTGGTTCTTCGCGCCGCGCACGTTCAACGCCGACTTGCCTCCGAGCGCGGCGTCGACCTGGGCGACGAGCGTCGTCGGCGCGAGGTGCAGCGGCGTTCCGCGGTGCCACGCCGCCGCCGCGAAACCGACCGCGTCGAGGAGCGCGCCGCCGCCGACGGCGAGGATCCGGGAGCGGCGATCGAGCCCGGCGTCGGCGAAGGCGTCGAAGAGCCGCTCGACGCCGTCGAGGGATTTGAGCGCTTCGCCGCCTTCGAGCACGAGACGCACGTCGCCCTCGAGGCGCGCGGCGCGGATCGCCGCCGCGACGAACTCCGGCGCCGCGCGGGCGACGCCCGCGTCGATCGCGGCGAGCCCGCGCGCGGGCGGCGGCGGCGGCGCCTCCCCGACGGGACCGACGAAGACCTCCGTCGGACGGGCGGCCGGCGCCGCGACGTAACGGAACGACGCGGTCACGACGCGGACGCCCGGCGGGGCCCTCAGGCCTTCCCGCGGCGCCGGTCGACGTCGGCCGCGAGCCGCGTGAGATCGACGCCGTGGGCGCGGAGCCGCGCGCCTTTGTGGCGGCGGAGCGCGTCGCCCACCTCGCGGGCGCGCTTCCGGTCGCGCGAGACGACGACGACGAAGACGACGACGATGACCAGCGCGATCGTCACCACGGCGAGCGCGAAGCCGGTCTGATCCCGGACCGGCGGCGGCTTCATCTCGCGGAGAGGGCCCGCGGCGAAGACGATCGCCGACCGGGTCCTCCCGTGCAGTTTCGGGTCGTACTCGGGCGGGGCGTCCTGAGGCCGCTCCGTGCCGCGGTTCTGGAAGGCGAAGCGCTTGTAGAAGAGGCCGTCGACCTCCACTTCGGAGCCTTCCTCGAAGCCCGCGGGCCGGTCCTTAAGGCCCACGACGTAGAGAAACGGCTCGGACGTCGGCGAGACGTAGACCGTGTACCAGCCGGTCGCCATGGCGTCCGACGGCCGGACCATCTCGTAGGGCCCCGCCTCGGACTGGAAGGGCTCGTAGCGGATCTGCATCACGCGCCCGCGGAGGCGCACCGGCTTCAGTCGCAGCTCTTCGGAGAAGTCCCAGCCGTCGCGGCCCTGCAGCACGCGGGGCGGATCGGCGCCGAGGACGTGCTCCGGCGGGTTCGAGTTCACGTAGCCGAACGCCTCGTAGAACGCGTCGCCGTACACGACGAGCTGCCCGTTGATCTCGGCGTCGCGGATGCGCCCCGCGAGATCGGGCGAAAGCTCGGTCGACCTCGGGACGCGCAGCGCCGGCGTGAGCTTCTTGCCGAGGACGAAGGCCGTCGTGACGTAGCGCTCGCCGAGCTTCACGTCGCGCTTGCGATAGAAGACGCCCTGCAACCGCACCTGGCGCCCGAGGAGGCGCGGCGGATCCGGCTCGACGACGTCGAAGAAGAGGAAGCTGACGTAGCGCGCCTCGGGGCCGGGTTCGCCGACGCGCACGAGGCCCGTCCACTGCGACGCGAACCGGTCGTTGAGGTCGACTCCGAACGCCTCGCGCGTGTCGACCAGTTCGGCCGATTCGAGGACGCCGTTGAACTCGACCGGCTTCGTGCGGAAGCCCGACGGCTTCTCGAGGACTTCGTCCACCGTCGGCGTCAGGAACCCGAGATGCTCGCGGTACTCCGGGTCGAGCGCGAAGTGCTGGTGCGGGCGGAACCGGACGAGGTCGGCCAGCGCCTTCAGCGCCTCCGGATACTCGCGGACGCGGTCCTCCGGCGTCGCCTCCGACACCCGCGCGTCGAACCACGCCGGATCGGCCGTCCAGCGGACGACCTCGGGATAGACGGTCAGCTCCTCCTTCGGCGCCGGCTCGCCGGGGATGGTCGCGACCGCGCGCCGCGGGGACAGGCCGCGCGTCAGTGAGTCGAGCCCTCCGAAGACCGCCGCCGTGGTGACGGCCATCAACAGGAAGAGCGAGAAGAGCTTGGCGCGCTCTTTCCCCGTCAGGGAGCCGGAGGCGCCGACGTCGGGAGCGAAGCGGCGGGAGCGATGGCTGTGCAGCATGTGGGAGCGGACGCTTCAGGCCCGCACTGCAGGGAACGTCCCGCGGGGCGCGCCGGTTCGGTTTTAGCAGACGAACGCGCCCGCGCGGCCGCGACGGCGCCCCGCGCTACAACGGTTCCGTGCCGCCGAAGTCCTTGTCGTACCTCGCCGCGTTCACCGATTACGAGCAGAAGGCCCCCGTCGCGCCGCGGGAGGCGTTCGCGCTCGACCGGTTCCGACGTCTCCTTGCGCGCCTCGGCGACCCCCACCTCGGGCGCCCGACCTTTCACGTGGCGGGCACGAAGGGCAAGGGGTCGACCGTCCACTTCGCCGACGCCGTGCTCCGCGCCCACGGCGCCCGCACGCTCCGATACACCTCGCCGCATCTCGAGCGCGTCAACGAGCGCCTCGCGCTGGACGGACGCGACCTCGACGACGACGCGTTCGACGCCTGCGTCGAGGCCGCGCGCCCGGCCTTCGAAGCGGCCCGGAAGGCCGGCGAGCCGCCCACGTTCTTCGAGGCGCTGACGGCCGCGGCGTTCGTCGCGGGGCGCGACTCGGGCGTCGACGCCTTCGTGCTGGAGGTCGGCGTCGGCGGACGGCTCGACGCCACCAACGTCGCCGAGCCGTCGGCGACCGCGATCACCAGCATCGACCTCGACCACGTCAAGCTGCTCGGCGACACGTACGACCGCATCGCCGCCGAGAAGGCGGGCATCCTGAAGCGCGGCGTCCCGGCGTTCCTCGGCGTCGGCCCCGGCGAGCCCGGCTTCGAGACGCTCGTCCGGATCGCGCGCGAGGTCGGCGCGCCCGCGGTGCGCCCCGGCGCCGGGCTCGGCGTGGCGCGGGCGGCGGCCGGCCGCCTCCGCGACGGACGGCTCGGCGTCGCGTACGCGGGCGAAGTCGAAAGCCGGCGCGTGGCGGACGGCGAGGCGCCCGGCGGCGGCGCGCACCAGGCGGTCAACGCCCTGCTGGCGATCGGCGGCGCGGCCGCGACGCTGCGCGCGCTCGGACGCGATCTCGACGTCGCGACGTCGGCGCAGGCGATCGCGCGCTGCCCGCTGCCGGGGCGGGCGGAGGCGTTCGACGGTCCGCCGCCCGCGGTCGTCGACGGCGCCCACACGCCGCGAAGCGTCGACGCGCTGTGCGGGCTCGTCGCGGCGGCGTGGCCGGGGCGGCCCGTCGTGCTTCTCGCAGGCGCGACCGCCGACCGCGACGGCGCGGCGCTTTTCGCGCCGGCGCGGCGCGTCGCGACGCGGGCCGTTTTCGTCGCGCCGCCGACGCCGCGCGCGGCGGATCCGGAAGGCCTCGCCGCCGCATGGCGCGCCTCCGGCGGCGTCGCCGAGATCGCGCGCGGCGTCGACGACGGCCTCGAGCTCGCGCTCCGGCGCGCGACCGCGGAAGGCGGCGTCGCGCTCGTCGTCGGGAGCTTCTACCTCGCGGGCGCCGCGCGAACCGCGCTCCGCGCGGCGGAGGCGCCGCGGCGCGAGCCGACGGAGCCGCGCGACTAACAGGCGTCGCCGCGGCGGTAAAGGGGTTCGGCCGCGTTGCGCGCCGGCGCCTCGCCGCTACCGTGCCCGCCGTCGACGCCCCGGCGACCGCCGCGGCCCGCTGATGATGGACCGCCCGTGTCGGATCTGACCGTCTCCGGAGTGACCCGCGCCTTCGTGCGGCCGAAGCCGCCTTCGCGCGCCGCCGCTCTCGCCCTCGCCTTCGCCGCGCTCGGCGTCGTCTACGGAGACATCGGCACCAGCCCGCTCTACGCGCTGAAGGAGTGCTTTCACCCTCACGGCGCGAGCGACGTCCGCATCCTCGACCCGCGCAGCCCCGACCACGTGCTCGGCGTGCTGTCCCTGGTCATCTGGTCGCTCGTCGTCGTCGTCTGCATCAAATACCTGACGCTCCTCCTCCGGATCGACAAC
>DASPNK010000283.1:0-3451 GCA_035626575.1 Planctomycetota bacterium
CGCGCGGTCGCCTGGTGGAGGAAACGCGGCTCGGCGCAGCCGAGCAGCGCCCGCAACGCTTCGGCGCCCGCCGACGGCAACGCGAGCGCCGACGAGAGCTGGACCTTGCCCACCGGGACGCCCGCCGCGGCGAGGCGGCGGAAGCCGTCGTCGACGTCTTCGAAGAGCACCGCCTGGTGGCAGGCGTCGTAGCAGACGCCGAGATGTCGTCGGACGCGCTCCTCGGCCCGGTCCGGCGCGTCGCCGAGCCGCGACGCCGCACGGCGAAACAGCCGCTCGCGGAAGAACGCGACGGCGTCGTCGATCGTCTCCAGCGCGCAGGCGGGCTCGGGCTCGACGCAGACCATGACGCGCCGCCCCGTCTCCGCGGCGAGGCGCTCGAGGTCGAGGACGAGGTCGAGCATGCGATCGGCGGCCCCGTCGAGCCGCCCGCGCACCTTCGGCGCGAATCCGACGGGCGCGGTGGACACGGTCCCGAAGGGATCGTCGTCCGGCAGCAGCTCCACGAGCCGGGCCGCGACGCGCCGCGTGTAGTCGGCCCGCTCCGGCGTCGTCCAGTCGGGCTCGTACACCGCCTCCTTCACCCGAGGCGCATGGAAATCGCCGAACGGAAACCCGTTCACCGTGAAGGCCCGGAGCCCGTGCCCCGCAAGCGTCGCCTTGAGCGCGTCGCGCCGTTCCGGCGCCTCCAACTCCGCGACCGCCGTCGCCCCGAGCCGCAGCCCGACCCCGTCGACGCCGGTCCTCCGCGCGACCGGCGCCGCAAACGCCCTGAGCGCGCGCAACACCGCGTCGAGCGTCTCCGCCGGATGCACGTTGGTGCAATACCCGAGCCGCACCGCCGCGTCCCCGTCGCTCATACGCCCGAACGATAACGGCGGCGCCGGAAGGCAAACCGCGGACGCCGTCGCGCCGTGTCGTTGAAAGGGAACCGGCGGATCAGCCCATCGGCGAAAGAACGTCGTCGAGCACGTCCAGTGAAACCGAGCGCCGCCGATCCCCGGCGACGCGACGCCCGAGGGACGCCGCGCGCGCGCCCAAAGCGCGCGCTACAAAAAGCGCGCGCACCAAAGTGCGCGTTCAAGAAGCGCGCGCACCGAAGGTGCGCGCTCAGAGATTTAAGGCGAAGGCTTCCCGAGCGAGCGAGCCCACCGTCGTCGACCCCGTCAGCCATGCAGGGTCGTCGACACTCGCTCTCTCAGGAGCCTCCGCAGCGGGGATGGCCCGCGCCGGGGTCATGGATAGAGTTGCCCGGCTTGGGCTTTCAGCCGGCGAGGTCGCCGTAAGAGTTTCACCGCCGCTCTGATTTCTCGGCCAGAGACGCGTCGATCTCGAGTCGCACCGCCTCGTTCGTTTCGACCTCTCGGCGCTCCTTCAGCGCGCGGGTCGCGCGTCCGTCGCGCCGGCGCCCGAGCGCCCAGGCGGCCGCGTCGCGCACGACGGGCGAAGGATCCGCGAGGCGCCGCTCGACGGCGCGATCGAGGTCGGCGTCGCCCGCGCCCGCGGCGAAGGCGTTTCCCGCCGCGACGAGAACGTTCCGCGCGAAGCCCTCGGCGCCCGCGCGGAGGATCGCGGCGCCGGCGAAGGTCGTCGCGAACGACGCGGCGTCGAGGGAGAGCCACTCGGTCAGCGGCCGGCCGTGGAGGTCGTCGCGGGGCCGGAAAGGCTCCGACGGCGAGCGCGTCGCGAATCGGTTCCACGGGCACACGGCCTGGCAGTCGTCGCACCCGAAGATGCGGTTGCCGACGGCCGGGCGCAGCGCGCGGGGGATCGGGCCCGCGTGCTCGATGGTGAGGTAGGAGATGCAGAGCCGCGCGTCCAGCTCGTACGGCGCGACGATCGCGCCCGTCGGGCAGACCTCGAGGCATCGGGTGCAGAGGCCGCAATAGTCCTTGGCGGGGGAGGCCGCGGCGACGACGTCGGCGCTGAGAAGAAGGAGCCCGAGCACGCACCACGACCCCGCGCGGCGGTTCACGAGGTTGGTGTTCCTGCCGACCCACCCGAGGCCCGCCACGGCCGCCGCGAGCTTCTCGTTGAGCGGGCCCGAGTCGACGAAGGGGCGCGTGACGACCGCGGGGAACTCCGCGCGCAGCGCGCCTTGAAGGGCGCGGAGGCGCGCCTTCAGGACCAAGTGGTAATCGTCGCCGCGGGCGTAACGCGCCACGTCGCCGCGGTCGGGCGGCGGCGGGGCCGACCGGTCGTCCCCGTAATCGGCGGCGACGACGAGGACGGAGCGGTACTTGGGGAACGCGCGGCGGGGATCCTCCCGAAGCGGGAGGAAGCGCTCGAGATACTTCATGCCGGCGTGCCGGCCGTCGGCGAGCCAGGCGCGGAGGCCCGCGTCGGCGAGCGCGGCGAGCGGGGCGAGGCCTGCGCGCTCGAAGCCGGCCGAGAGGGCGGCGTTCGTAAGGCGCCGCGCGTCCGCCGCCGAGAGGATCACGGGCCGATCGTAGCGGGGAACGGGTCCGTCGCCCCGTCGGCGCGCGTTGCCGCACCGCGGGTCGCTGCTAAGCTCGCGCCGTTTCACGGAGGCTCTTTCTTTGTCCGCCACTCCGCCCGCCAAGCGACTCCTGCGATGCGAGGTCGACGGCCGTCCGGTCGAGGTCGCCGTGCGCCCTCACGACGTGCTGCTCGACGTCCTTCGGAACGACCTGGGAAAGGTCGGGACGAAGCGCGGGTGCGACCAGGGCTCGTGCGGATGCTGCACCGTGCACATCGACGGCAAGCCGACGCTGTCGTGCCTGACGCTCGCCCTGTGGGCCGACGGGACGAAGGTGACCACCGTCGAAGGCGTCGCCGGCAAGGGCGAGGCGCACCCGCTGCAGGCGGCGTTCGAGTCCTGCGGCGCGACGCAATGCGGGTACTGCACGCCCGGCTTCATCATGGCCGCGAAGGGCCTGCTCGACCGGCACGCGCATCCCGACGAGGCGACGATCAAGGAGCACCTCTCCGGCAACCTTTGCCGCTGCACGGGCTACCTCCAGATCGTGGAGGCCGTCCGCCTCGCGTCCGAACAGCTTTCGAGCAAGGACACGCCGCATGACGACCGCCGCGAAGAGCCCGCCCACGTTCAACCTGGTCGGCAAGCCGGTCCCGCAGGTCGGTAGCCGTCAGAAGGTCGTCGGCGAAGCGCTCTACTGCGACGACCTCCGGCTTCCCGGAACGCTCTGCGGGAAGATCCTCCGCTCGCCCCACGCCGCCGCGAAGATCGTCCGCATCGACGTCTCCGAGGCCGAGCGCCTGCCCGGCGTGCACGCGGTGGTCACGGGCCGCGACGCGCCGCGGCCGTTCGGCGTCCTGCCGATTTCGAAGGACGAGCCGGCGATGGCGATCGACCGGGTGCGCTACGTCGGCGAGCCGGTGGCGGGCGTGGCGGCCGACGACGAATGGGTCGCCCTCGAGGCGCTGAAGCGGATCCGCGTCGAGTATCAGGTCACGACGCCGATCGAGA
>DASPNK010000284.1:0-5361 GCA_035626575.1 Planctomycetota bacterium
ACTCGAAGCGGACGAGGTACTGGCCGTGAGGGACCGCGGCGAATCGATAGCGCCCCGACGCGTCGGTGCGCGCGACGAAGTTCGCGTCGCGCACTTCGGCGCCGGCCGCGTTCTTCGCGGGCGGCAGCTCGGGGATCGGCGTGCCGCCGAGGCGCGTGAGCAGCACGTCGACGTCGGCCGCCGGCGCGCCGCGGTCGTCCGTCACGACGCCGACGAGTGCCGCGCCCGAGCGGACCGTCAACGGGCCGAGGTCGGTGACCGGCGCCTGCGGCGACGCCTCGAACTCGGGGCCGCGAGTGGGCGCGTAGCCCGGGGCGGCGAGGTCGACGACGTAGTGCCCCGGTTCGACGTCGTCGAACAGGAACAGCCCGCCGTCGTCTTTGAACGTGCGTTCGAGCGTCGCGAGTCCCGTCGGACCGCTCTTGGCGACCCGCGGCGACAGGCGGCGCTGCGTCGGCGACAGCCGCACGGTGAACTCGGTGACGACGCGGCCGGCCTGGTCGATCACGGCCCCCGCCACGGACGGGTTCCTGACCATGCGCAACTCGACGCCGGACACGCCCGGCCGCAGGTCTTCGACCGCGGGCGAGCTCTGGTGCGTTTCGGGGCGACGGGCGCGGATCTTGTAGCCCCCTTCGCGGAGGCGCGCGAGCGTGAACGCGCCCTCGGCGTCGGCGGTCGCCGCGGCGACGGCGTCGTTGGTGAGCGGCGAGTAGGCGCGCACGTCGGCGCCGACCGCGGGTGCGCCGTCGGCGTCGAACACGCGGCCGGAGATGGCGCCGCCGCGCTCGAGCTTGACCTCGAAGGGCGCGATCTCGTCGGCGTGGGTGATCTCCGCCGCCTGCTGATCGGCGAGCACGAAGTCGCGATGATCGACCGTGACGAAGTGTCGTCCGGGCCACAGGCCGCCGAAGCGGAACCGCCCGTCGGCGTCGGTTTCGGCGCCGTCGAGCGACCCGGCGCCTTCGCCGCCGGGGAACGAGAGGCCGAAGAACGGCGGGCGCTTCAGCGAGACGAACGCTCCGGCCACCGGCGCGCCGTTCGTGTCGGTGACGCGCCCGTCGATCCCCGCGCCGCGCGGCATGACGACGTCGACGCCGTCGCGCAACTCGCCGGGGCCGACCGTCAGCTCTTCCGATTGTCCGAAGCGCTCGGGATCGCGCCGGCGCACGGCGACCTTCACCTTGGCGCCCGGCTCGACGTCGGAAAGCAGGTAGCGTCCCTGCGCGTCGCTCGTGGTCGGTCCCGGCCGCACCGTCCAGAAGACCGATTTCAGCTCGGCGAGAAAGACTTCGGCCCCCGCGACCGGCGCGCCCTCGGCGTCGCGGATCACGCCCGACACCGACGCCGCCGGGTGCATCTCCAGGAGGAGGACGTTGTTCTTCGCGGGGTCGTACGCGTCGGATTCCTCGATGGGCCGGAAGAGCGTTCCCTTCGCGTAGCCGGATCTGACGGCGACGATCGACGTCTCACCGGTCTCCATGCCCTCGAGGCGCACGCGACCCTCGGCGTCGGCCGTCCCGGCGCGGCGCGGGGCGAACTCGGCGAACACCGGCGGCCCGGCCGTCACGACGGCGCCCGGCAACGGCTTGCGGGTGACGGCGTCGACGACGACGACGTGGACGGGCAAGCCGCGCTTCAATCGGAAGTCGACCTCGACCGCGGACCGGCCGCCGATCTCGTGGACCTCCTGGCGGTCGAGGTACTCGCCGTGAAAGAGCAGGAACATCACCGCGCCCGACGGCACGCCGTCGAACCGAAAGGCGCCGTCGGGGCCGGAGTAGGCCGTTTCGGTCCAGCGCGAGATCCGGTCGGCGTCGCGGTCCGGCTTCGCCAGCCATCCCTTGATCCTCACGCCGGCGATCGGCTTCTCCGTCGCGCGGTCCAGCACCCGGCCTCGCACCGGCGTGCCCGGTTCGAGCGTGAACGTGATCGTCGAACCGAAGACGATCATGTCCTTGTACTGCGCCACGTACCCCGGCCGGAGCGCGCGCAGGATCCCCCGCCCCTGCAGCTCCCAGCCGGGAGGCGCGCTCATGGAGAACGCGCCGTCTGCGGCGGTCGCCGTCTGCGCCAGCACGATCTCCTCGAAGCGTTCGTCGCCGCGCTTGTTCAGGTCGCGCACGTAGCGGTGCGTGAGGAACTGCACCGTGGCGTCGCCGAGCGGCGTGCCGGTGTGGTCGCGCACCAGACCTTCGAGCAGATCCGGAGCGCGCGCCGGACGCGCGATCGGCGGCGCCGACTCGGTCGCCGAGATCTTCATGCGATCTTCCGCTTCGACCGGGAGCGAGCGACCGGGCCGCGTCTCGGCGACGGGAGGCGCTTTGGGCGGCGGCGCCGTCGGCGGCCGGTCCTCGCGAAGCGCGACCACGCCGAAATACACGGCGGCGCCGATCAGCGCGGCGGAGAGGACGAAGGTGAGCGTGCGTTCCATGCGGATACCATGTCGGCGCGCGCGGCCGCGCCGGTCGAACCGACGCCCTCCCGACCCTCAAGGCGCCGTCGGCCGCGGGACGATGAAAGAACCGAGGCCGCGCGCATTGTCCGCGCGGGCGTGATCGATGCCAATCAAAAGCTCCGCCGAACGGGCCGGCACGACCCGCGATCACCGTTCGTTCTGGCGCGTCTCCGAAGAATGCGCCATGTCCTGGAAGACGGTCGGCGACGACCCCGCCTTCGAAGCGCTCTCCAAGCGCAAAGGCGTGATGCAAAACATCTCCGGCGGCGGGGTCTGCTTCTACGCCGAGACGGATCCCGGCGTCGGCGTGATGCTCGCGCTCTCCCTCGACCTGCCCGGCCTTCCGGCGTCGGTGCTGTCGCTCGGGCGGACGGTGTGGACCAAACCGTCGGGCGCGGGTTACGAGGTCGGCGTCGAGTTCTGGTGGATCGGCTGGAAAGACGAAGACGCCCAGGCCCAGATCCGCGGCTTCATCGCGGATAAGCTCAAGGCGCGCGAAGGGCGCTGAGCGCCTCCGCGACCGCCTCCTCGTAAAGCGCCGCGACGTCGCGGCAGAGCCGTTCGACGCCGAAGCGGCGCGCCACTTCCGACTGCGCCGCCGGGCTCGCCGGCCGTTCGGCCGCGGCGACGATCGCGGCCGCGAGCGCGTCCGCGTCGCGCGGAACCGCGACTCCCCCGCCGGGCGCCAGCAGCGAGCGCGCCGCGCCGACGTCGGTCGTCACCGCGGGCGTCCCCGCCAGCTGCGATTCGATCAGGCAAAGCGGCGTGCCTTCGCTCACGCTGGTGAGCAGCACGACGTCGGCCGCGGCGTACCCCTCCCGCAGGTCCGCCGTCGGCGGGAGGATCTCCGCCCGGCCGCGAAGCCGCGGGTCGCCCGCGATCTCCGCGGCGAGCGCGGCGCGGAGCGGGCCGTCGCCGCGGAACGTCAGCGAGAAACGCTCGGGCAGGCGCCGCAACGTCTCGAGCGCGAGTCGCGGATCCTTCACCGGCGCGAGGCGGATCGGACAGAGGATGCGCCGGACCGTCCCCTCCCGCGGACCGCGCGCCGGAGCGCGGAAGGCGGCGACGTCGACCCCGGGCGGCACGATCCGGATCTTCGCGGCGACCTCCGGCCCGAGCTCCCGGACGAGGGCGTCCCGCTGGGCGTCGGCCTGCGCTACGAGGCGCGTGCTCCGTCGCGCCGCCGCCCGTTCGACCCGCCGGTACAGCGCGCGGCCGACGCGGGAGAAGTAGCCGTCGAACACGAGTCCGTGGTGCGTGTGGACGACGACGGGGACGCCTTCGGCGGCCGCGGCGAAACGTCCGACGGCGCCGGCTTTGCCCTGGTGCGTGTGGACGACGTGAGGGCGGATTTCCCGGAAGAGCCGGCGGAGGCGACGGTAGGCGCGGGCGTCCCGCAACGGGCTCGGCGCGCGGACCAGCTCGGGAATCGCGACGCGCGGGCCGGGCGCCGGCAACAGATCCGGACCTTCGTCGGCCGGCGCGAGACCGTGCGCCAGGGTCTGACGGAAGCGCGCCGGGTCGAGCCCGGCCATCAGGGCGGCGACGTGCCGCGTCGGACCGCCGACGTTCAGGCGCGTGATCACGCGCACCACGCGAAGCGTTCCGTCGTCGGTCGGCGGCGCGGCCATCGGCGCGGAGGATAGCGCGCGCCGTTCCGCGCGCGCCGCGCGGCGGTAACCTGCACGCGATGTCCGACGGCGCGGCCGCCGATTCCGTAGAGGGCGTCGTCGAGCGGGTCCTCTTCCGCTCCGAGGACGACGCCTTCGCCGTGGTCCTCGTGCGCGTCGACGGACGCGACGCCCTCGTGAAGGCGGCGGGCGCGCTGGCCGAGGCGGGCGAGGGCGAGGTGTGGCGCCTCGCGGGCGCCGTCGAGGAACATCCGCGGTACGGCGAACGCCTCGTGGTGACGACGGCGTACCCGGTCACGCCGGGCAGCGTCGCGGGCCTCGAGCGCTACCTCGGCGGCGGACGTTTCCCCGGCGTGGGCCGGAAGGTCGCCGAGACGCTCGTCGCGCAGTTCGGCTCGAAGACCTTCGACGTCCTCGCCTCCGCCGACAAGCTCAAAATCCCGGGCCTCGGTCGAAAGAAGCTCGCCGCGCTTCGCGCCGCCGTGCGCGAGGACCGCATGCGGTGCGAGACCCTCGCCTTCCTGTCGGGGCTCGGATTCGGTCCGTCGACCGCGGGGCGCGTGTTCCAGCGCTTCGGCGACCGCACGGTCGCGCAGGTGCGGGAGGATCCGTACGTCCTCGCCGACGAGGTGCGCGGCGTCGGGTTCACGCTGGCCGATCAGGCGGCTTCCGCGCTCGGCGTCCGCGGCGACCATCCGTCGCGGTTGCGCGCGGGCGTTCTTCACGTCCTCAAGCAGGCCGCGGAGCAAGGCCACGTCGCGGTCCCCGTCGACGCCGCGACGCCGCGCGCGGCGCGGCTGCTCGACGTCGACGTCGACCTCTGCGCCGACGCCCTGCGCCGCGCCGAGGCCGATCGCCGCCTCGTGATCGACGACGCCGGCGGCGACGTCGCCTACGCCTATCTTCCGTTCCTGCACGCCGCGGAGACGGAGGCCGCCCTCGCCGTGAAGCGCCTCGCCGAGCGCCCGGCGCTGCTCGCGCCCGACGCCCCCGCCCCCGTGGAGCCGCCGGCGATGCTCTCGGAGGAGCAGCGCGCCGCGGTCGACCTCCTGCTCCGACGCCCGTTGGCGCTGCTCACCGGCGGGCCCGGCGTCGGCAAGACGACCGTCCTCCGCGCCTTCGTCGACGCCGCCGTCGCCGCCGGCGCGAAGGTCGAGCTCGCGGCGCCGACCGGCCGCGCCGCGCGGCGCCTCGAAGAGACGGTGGGGCGCCCCGCGCGCACGCTGCACCGCATGCTGGGCTTGCTGCCGTCCGACGCGGGCCTCGGCCGCG
>DASPNK010000285.1:0-2659 GCA_035626575.1 Planctomycetota bacterium
GCACCGCGTCCGCGAACGCCGCCGGAGCGGCGAGCACGACGCGCGCCTCGAACCCCTCGGCGAGGCGCAGGACGACGCGCCCCTTCTCCCGCCGTGCGGAGGTCGCCGCAGGAAACGCCGCGGCGCGCCGCGCCGCCGCCGCCTGGGTGCGCGCGGCGACGACCACGTCGACGCCGGACGTCAGTTCGAGGCCGCGTCGCACGTCGCCGGCGATCGCCGTCCGGGAGACTTCCGGCGCCTTCGCCATCCAGGCGGCGAGGCCTTCGGCGGCGTGCGTCGCATGGACCAGCAGCGTCTTGCCGCCGTGACGCCGGAGGGCGTCGAGCGCTTCGACGAACCGGCGTTCGGTCGCCTCTCCGAAGCCCGGCAGGTCCCGGAGCCGCCCTTCCCCGGCGGCGGCCTCCAGCGCGTCGACGCCGCGGATCCCGTGCTCGAGCAGCACGGCGCGCCGGCGGGCGGTCATCCCGGGCACATGCGACAGCTCGACGCTGCCTTCGGGCGTCTCCGCGCGCAGCTTCTCCAGCAACGCCGACCTGCCGGTCTCGAAAATCTCGCGGACCACCGCGGCCGTCTTCGGACCGAGCCCGCGCACCTCGGCGAGCCGGTTCTCCCAGAGAAGCGTCGCAAGGTCCTCCTCCAGCGTCTCGAGGGCGCGCGCCGCGCCCTTGTACCCGCGGACGCGGAAGCGATCGCCGCCCTTCACGTCGAGCAGGCGCGCGATCTCCCGCAGCGCGGCGGCGATCTCCAGTCGTTCCGGCATGAGCGCGTCTCGGCCGCTATGTCTCAGGGATAGAACCGGCCCTCGCCGCGGTCCGTCGCGCGCCCGCCGAGCCGCCGCCCATGACCGTTTACGAACGACTCAGAGCGACCGGGTTTCTGCGCTTCGGCGCGCCCGGACGCTTCCGTTATCGAACGGCCGACGGTCGCGCGCCCGACGCGGCGACCCGCGCCCGGATCGCTTCGCTGAAAGCGCCGCCCGGTTGGACCGGCGTCGCCTTCGCCGCGTCGCCGCGGGCGACCGTCCAGGCGGCCGGCCGCGACGCCGCGGGGAGGACTCAATACCTCTACCACCCGGCGCGCGCGGCGCGGCGCGAGCGGGAGAAGCGTCGCAGGCTCGCCCGGCTCCTGCGGCTTCTTCCCCGCATCCGCCGCGCGATCGAGCGCGACCTGCGCCGGCCCGCCCTCGACCGCCGCCGCGTCTGCGCCTGCGCCGTGCGCATCCTGGAACGCTGTCACCTGCGCGCGGGCGAGCGCGAGTACGCCAGGAAGAACGGCGTCTTCGGCCTCGCGACGCTGCGTCCGCGCCACGTCAAGGTGGTCGGCTCGACCGTAACGTTCGATTTCCCGGGAAAGACCGGCCGCCGCCAGACGGCGCGCGCCGACGACGCCCGCGTCGCGGCGACGGTGCGGGCGCTGCTCGCCGGGCGTCCGCGCGAGGTCTTTCACTTCTTCGACCACGCGGGTCGGCGGGTCGATCTCGCGACGCGGCACGTCAACGAGTACCTGCGCGAAGCGTCGGGCGCGCGGATCACGGCGAAGGACTTCCGCACCTGGGCCGGCACGGTGCGCTTCGCCTGCGCGGCGGCGCGCCTGACCGCCGACGGCGCGCAGGGCGTCGCCGCCCGGCGCCGCGCCCTCGCCGCCGCGGTGCGCGAGACCGCCGACGCGCTCGGCAACACGCCCGCCGTCTGCCGGGCGTCCTACGTCGCGTCGTCGGTGATGCGGGTCTTCGCCGAAGGCGGCGCGGCGCGGCGGGACGCCGTCGCCCGCATGCTGGAGTCGGCGCGGTCCGACCGCGACCGCGAGGCCGTGGTGCTCCGACTGCTGGCGCCGTCCTCGCGTCGGCGCGCGACGGCGGCCGCCGCTCAACCGCGCCCGGAGGCGGCCCGGGCGACGAACGCGAGGAACGCGTCCGCGATGCGATGCGCGACGGCGACGGTCGGACCCTCGGCGTCGGTCGCCTCCGACGCGGCGGCCGCCGATCCCGACGCCCGCACGCGACGGCGCGCGAGAAGGTCGTGGCCGGCGCCGTCCATCGTCAGCAGCTCCCACGGAGCGGCGAGCGCCGCCGCCTCGCGCCGCAATGCCTCGACCGAGCCGAAAGGATCGCGGTCGCCGTGGACGAAGAACGTCGGCGTTCGAAGCCGGGGCCAGTGCGCGACGCGAAGTTCCGTCGGCCGGCGCGGCGGGTGGAGCGGATAGGAGAGGAGGAGGAGCGCGTCCGCGGCGGCGGGTTCCTCGGCGAGGACGTGGCTCGCGAGCCGGCCGCCGTAGCTGTGTCCGGCGAGCACGACCGGCGTTCCGCGGGCGGCGGCCCTCGCGACGACCGCGCCTTCGCGCACGCCCGCGAGGTCGGCGGCCCGTTCGGCGGGCCGGGGCGGTCCGCTCGCGCGCGCCCGTCGAAAGGGCAGGTCGTATCGCAGGACGGCGCAGCCGCGGGCCGTGAAGGCGGCGTCCAGCGCGACGAGCAGCGGCGCCTCGCGGTTCGAACCGGCGCCGTGCGTCAACGCGACGGCCGCGCAGGGCGTCGCGGTCGCGCCGCAGTCGCTCACGTCGTGACGCCCATCGCGCGGCCGACTTTCACGAAGGCCTCGATCGCGCGGTCGATCTGCGCGGAGTCGTGGGCCGCGGAGATCTGCACGCGGAGGCGGGCGTGGCC
>DASPNK010000286.1:0-6677 GCA_035626575.1 Planctomycetota bacterium
GACACGGTGAGGACGCACGCGCCCGCAGGAGCCGCCGCCGGGGCCTGCACCGGGAAGGCGATGCGCTTCGCGGTCGCCGGCAGCTTCTCCTTCTCGACCCGACCGAACGCGCCGTTCTCCGCGGTCAGCGACGCGAAGATCGTCGAGCCGGTCACGCCGACGCCCGCGTCCTCGGCGACGAACTCCAGTTCGGCGAGGTCTTTGACTTCTCCGGCGTCCCACTCGTCGGGGCCGACCCGCGCGATCGGCGCCCCGCCGCCCCGCCGCGAAACGGTCAGGGTCGGCGCGGTCCCGTCGATGCGGAGCTTCCGCGTCGCGAACGGCTTCGGTTGCCGGCCGCCCGCCGCGGTGAAGTGCGTGAAGGTCGCGGTCCACGCCCCGTCGCCCGGCGGAAGGCGCAGCCGCGCCGTGCCCTTCGACGTCGCCGCGTCGAAAGCGGTGAAGGGCGCGTCGACGACGACCCCCGCGTCGGAGGTCGCCGACACGTCGAACCCGACGGCGTCGGGCGCCTCGTTGGTCACCTCCAGATCGAGATCGCCGCCCGCGAACCACGACGTCTCGCCGTCGGGATCGGCGACCGCCGCCGAACGACCTTCGACCCGCGCCGTGATCGCCGACACCATCGGCGCCGCGCGCGCCTTGATCAGGCGGAGCGTGCGGCGCGCGGCGTTGCCCGCGGCGTCGCGCACCTCCAGCTCCAGCGTGCGTTCGGCGCCGTCGACGAACGCCGCGTCGGCTTTCGGGCGCAGCACGAGGCGCCCCGCGTCGGCGGCGGTCTCGACGACGAATCCGGGATAGGCGTCCGCCGCGGGACTCGCGAAACCGCCCTCGTCGACGCACTCCACCGCGATCTCGGAGAGGTCGCCGACGCGGATGCCGGCCGCCATGGATTCGGCGGAGAGCCGGGCGCCGCGACGCGTCACCGTGACTTCCGGGGCGCGACGGTCGAGGCGCCACCGCACTTCGTGGAGCGCCGGACTTTCCAGCAGGCGGTCGGAGCGGAGATCCTTGAGGAAGAACCGCGTGGTCCCGGTCGCCGCGCGGCAGTCGGCGGGGACGGGCAGCGTCAGCGGGAACTCCTGGCCCTGTCCGCCCGCGCCGGCGAGGACGAACGTCGCTTCGGCGTCCCGTTCGTTGCGCTTGGGGACGCCGTCGGCGGTCTCGAGCGTGGAGATCGCCACGAGGTCGTAGCCCTTCAGGTCGGGATGACGCGCGACGTTCAACGTGAACGCCTCGTGACGCACCGGCTTCACCGCGCCCGCGCGCGCGCCGTCGGTGCCGTATTCCGGCGCGCCGTCGAAGGCGAGGATGCGCGCGGGGCGCGCGACCACGACGAGGTCGACCGCGCAGGGTTCGGCCGCGTTGCCGGCGGCGTCCTTCGCCGACGCCGTGAGCTTCGCGACGACGTCGGCGCCCTTCGGCGCTTCGAGCGTCACCGAGCGCGCGATCGCCTCGGCGTCGACGACGTCGAGGTCGCCGACGACGGCGCCCGACGCCTGAGCGACGAAGCTCTCGGGGGCGAGCGCGCCGGCGTCGTGCGCCGAGATCCGGAGCGTCGGCGGGGCCGGGAACACGTGGCGCTCGCCGCAGGCGAGGGGCGTGCCGTCGGCGAGCGACAGCTTGAGCACCGGGAGGTCCTGGTCGACGGCGATCGCCCAGGTCCGCAGGTCGTCGGGGGGCGAACCGGGGCGCAGCACCGACACCGTGAGGAAGCGGCGATACTTCGGCGCGGCCAGCACGAGGTCGACCTCGGCGCGCCAGGTGCGCCCGTCCGGGCCGCGCGTCATCGGCTGCTCGACCGCGGCGCCGCCGCGCTCGGCGCGCCCTTCGGTCACGCGCACGCGGAGCGACTCCTGCGGGTCGACGTTGTCGGCGACGATCGTCAGCGACGCCTTGCGGCGGTTCGTCCACGCCGCGGGCGCGTCGGCGTCGGCGGGCCTCGAAGCCCCGGGCGCCGAAAGCGGAAGCCCGTCGAGCTCGGCGGAGACCACCGCGTAGGCGCGGCGCTCCAGCCGCACCCACGCGCGCGCCGTGTTGCCCGCTTCGTCGCGGGCGGTGATCGCCAGCGTGACGTCGCCCTCCGGCCGGAAATCGTCGGGCGGATGCCAGCGGCCGTGGGCGTCCTGCACCATCGGGCGCGGCGGCGCGTCGCCCGCGGCGAACTCGACGGTCGTCTTCGACGGAGATTCGGCTTCGGCGACTTCGACGGAGATCGCGTCGCGCGCGGCGTCGTTCGACCGCAACGCGACGACGGCGGGCGCGGCCTGCGTCGCCGGCGCGGCGGGTTGATCGGCGTCGAGGCGGCCGGGCACGCTGAGCGTCGGCGGCGCGCCGTCGTAGCGGAAGCGCAGCGGCTCGGTCAGCCGAAGGGGCTCGCCCTTGCGGACCAGCTCGACCTCGACGACGTAGGCGGCGCCCGGGCGCCGCGGCAGCGGGAGGCGCGCGGTGAAGCGGCCGTCGGCGCCGAGCTGCGGCGTCGCGAACGGGCCCGGCTCGCCGACGCGGTCCGTCGACCGGAGCCGCGCCGTCAGGTCTTCGGCGAACGTCGCCGCGTCGAGGCCGTCGAGCGCCGCGGCGGGGGCGAGGCGCCAGGTCAGCGGCAGCTCCGGCCCGGTGAACGCCGCGTCTTTCGCGGGTTGCTCGGCGACGGCGGCGACCGGCATGCGCTCGAGCACGACCTCGCGCGTGCGGCGGTTGCCCTGCGCGTCCGTCATGTCGACCTCGACGCGGAGCACGTCGCCGGACGGCGCCGGGCGGGTGCTGTACGCCGTGTGCGTGACCGTCTGCGTCAGAGGGAGCGGCAGTTCGGTCGCCGTCGAATCGCGATCGACGCGCAGGCCGCCGGCGTCCTTCAGCGTCGCTTTGACGTCGTCGAACGACACGACGCGGAGCGGGCCGCCGTCGAGGTCGACCGGCTTCCCGTAGACCGAGAGGGCCAGCGTCGGCGGCGCGCGATCCACGGTGACGACGAACGACAGCCGCTTTTCGGGGCGGTCGTCGCGCCACGCCTGGACCTCGTAACGGACGAGCTCGGCGCCGTCGTCGGGGGTCGGCGGCAGCGGGACCTCGATCTGATTCGACTTCGCGTCGCCGGCCTTCACCTCGAACGCCGTCTCCGTCGACTCCTTCGTCGGACCGACGGCGAGGACGCGCAGCGTGCCGGAGCTGCCGGCCCGCACGCTCATCGCGAACGCCGAGGCGCCGTTCGGCGACGGCGGGACGGCGACGTCGGCCCCTTCGCTGTCGACGCTGCGCCCCGCCACCTCGACGCCGAAGTCCCGGACGGCGCCCGACTGCGCCTTCAGCCAGAGGAGGAACAGCGCCGCCGCGGCGAGCAGGGCGAGGATCGCGAGGAGGACCGGCGTGCGGCGATGCCACGGGCGCAGCATCGTCGCGGTGGACGGCTGGAAGAGGCGCTCGAGCTCCGCGCGCAGCTCGCGGACCGTCGCATAGCGGTCCTCGGGCTTCTTTTTCAGGCACTTGAGGATGACCGGTTCGAGCTCGGGGGGCGCGAACGCCGGGTTGCGCTTCGACGGCGCCTCCGGCGTCTGCGTCTGGTGCTGGTACAGCACCGCGATCTCGTTGCCGTCGAACGGCGGCGCGCCGGTCGTCATCATGTAGAAGACGCAGCCGAGCGAGTAGATGTCCGAGCGCTCGTCGACGGGCCGCCCGCCCTCCGCCTGCTCGGGGCTCATGATGTGCACCGAGCCGTGCGCGGCGCCCGCCATCTGCGACTCGCCCTTCGCGCCCGCGGTCGCCGCGAGGCTGGCGATGCCGAAGTCGGCGATCTTCGCGACGTCGCCCGCGCAGAGGATGTTGCCGGGCTTCAGGTCCTTGTGGACGACCTTGGGGTCGCTCTCGTGCGCGAACGCGAGGCCGTCGCAGAGGCCGCGCGCGTAGGCCCAGAAGCGGTCGCCGACCAGGGGGCCGTCCTCTTCGATCACTTCGGCGAGGGTGCGCCCCTCGACGTACTCCATGACGATGTACGGCAGCCCCGAATGGACGCCGGCGTCGTACACCGTGACGATGTTGCCGCTGCGGAGGCGGCTCGAGGCGCGCGCCTCACGGAGGACCGCGCGCTGCGCCTTCTCGCCTTCGACCTTCGACACGACTTTGATGGCGACGTCGCGGTGGAGGACGGTGTCCCACGCGCGGTAGACCTCGCCCATGCCGCCTTTGCCGACGCGGCGCTTGATCTGGAAGCGGCCCAGCTCGTCGCCGGCCTTGAACTCGCGATAGAAGGGCGCGGGGGACGGCGGCTCGGCGACGGTGACGGGAGTCGGGTCGACGGGAGTGACCGGCGACCCGGGGCGCTCCGTCCCCGGCGTGCCGAACTCCTCGCCGCGGTCGAGGCGCGCGGTGAAGGCGTCGAGCTCGCGCGCGATCTCCTCGATCTTCGCCCGCTCGTCCGGCTTTTTCGCCAGCGCCTTCATGATCACGGCGCGCAGGCTCTCGGGAAGGCGCGCGCCCTCGGGCACGGCGGCGAGATCGAGCGGCGGCTCGCTCACGATTCGCTTCACCGCCTGCACCAGCGGGACGCCGTGCAGGTCGATGGGCGTCGCGCCGGTCGCCATCTCGTAGAGGATGACGCCGAGCGAATAGACGTCGGAGGCCGGCGTGAGCTCGCCGCCGCGCGCCTGCTCGGGCGAGAAGTACTGCGGCTTGCCCATGATGGTGACGAGCTGCGTCACCTGGTCGAACTGTCCCGCCGCGCCCTTGCCGATGCCGAAGTCGAGGAACTTCGGGCACGGCAGCCCTTCGGCGTCTTTCGTGACGAAGACGTTGTCGGGCGAGAGGTCGCGGTGGATCACGCCTTTGGCGTGGATCTCGCCGAGGCCGCGCACGAGCCCGCGCGCCAGCCAGGCGAACGTGCGGACGCCCATGGCCTGGCGGCCGCGGCGGATCTTCGCGCGGAGCGGCTCGCCTTCGAGCAGCTCCATCACGATGTAGGGGTCGCCGTCCGGCGTCGCGCCGTCGCCGCGCACCTGCACGACGTGCCGGGCGCCCGAGAGCATCTTCAGGATCTCGGCTTCGCGGCGGAACCGGCGGACGTTGTTCTCCGCCTCCTTCGGGTTCCGGCGCAGGAAGTCCTCGCGCAGAATCTTCACGGCGACGACGCCGCCGCCCTCGACGTCGCGCGCGCGCCACACCGCGGCCATGCCGCCCAATCCGATGCGGAGATCGAGCGCGTAGCGTCCGTCGACGACGTCCCCGCTTTGGAATTCGGTCATGCGACGCCGGCCGGAGGACGCGGACCGCGAAACCGTCGCGGCAGGCGGCGGATCGTATCACCGCCCGCGACGCTCCCGGCGGGCGCCGCGGCGGCCGCTTCCCTTGACGGGGTTTTTCCAGCCGGGCAAACTCGCCCCCGCGCCCGGAACCGTCGTCGCCCAGGTAGTCGTCGGCTCGCCGTCCGCGCCTCAGGGGAAAGGAACATGCGGAACTGGTGTCTCGCGGCGTGCGCATGCGCGACGCTCGCGGCCGGAGCGGCGGCGCAGACGGAGGTGGACCTCCTGCGCAACGAGGTCTCCGAGCTGAAGCGCGCGCTCGGCGAGCAGCGCGAGGCCTTCGAGGCCCGCGTGCGGGATCTCGAGGACCGCCTCGGCGAGTCGGCCGAGTCGCGCCGCAGCGAGGAGCTGGACCGCGCCGTCGCGGACGCCCTCAAGCTCTACGAGCGTCCCGGCGTCGACCAGCTCTACCCGCGCAAGAGCATCTTCACGTCCCTGCAGGGCGGCCTCTTCTTTACCGGTCTCTTCCGCTCGCGCTTCGAAGGTCGGCTCAACAACATCGACTTCAACGGCGGCGACGACGGCCTCGACGATTCGGGCATCGGGTTCAACGGGCGCTTCCGGCTGGGCTTCGGCGCCGTGCTCTTCAGCGAACCGGGCGACCGCGTCGGCGAGGAGGCGCGGCACATGCAGGTGACCGCCCTGACCGAGTTCCAGTCGGTCGGAACCTTTGCCAACAACTCCTTCGTCAACGTTCCCAGCGCCTCGGGGCTCCCCGTCCCATTCGCGTTCAGCATCCTCACCGAGCCGTTCGAAGACGTCGGCATCTACCAGGGCTACCTGAGCTTCCAGCGGCTCCTCGACCGCTCCGTCAACATCAAGGTCGGCCGGCAGGAGCTGGTGTTCGGCAACGAGCTGATCCTCGGCAACAATTCGTTCTACGACGGCACCGTGCACGACTCGCTGCTCGTGCAGTTCGACCGGCGCGACGAGCAGGGTTTCCGGGCGTCGTTCGCCTACGCCAAGGAAGCGGCGGCCGACGGCGGCATCGGCACCTCGACCCGCGACTTCGACGAAGACGAGTTCGCCGTCCTCTACGCCGAGGCCTATCCGTCCGACGACTGGCGCGTCGACGCCTACGCGCTGTACTTCAACGCGCGGTCGTCCAACGGGGACGTCTTCGTGACCGGCTCGACGGCGTTCATCTTCGACGGCGCGCTGACGCCGCCCATCCTCGGCCATCACTGGACGCTCGGCTCCCGGGTCTTCACCAACCTCCGATTCGGCGACAGTCCGGCCGCGGGCGGACTCGCGTTGAACTTCGAAGCGGCCTATCAGTTCGGCGAAGACACCAGCAACGCGGCGGGCGACCGCTCCATCCACGGATGGACCGCGGAATTCATCGCCAACCTGCGCATTCCGCCGCAAAGCGAAGGTCTGAAGCCCATC
>DASPNK010000287.1:0-5813 GCA_035626575.1 Planctomycetota bacterium
CGCTCCGCGACCGCACGGTGAAGATCGACGTGCCGTACAACACGACGCTTCGCCACGAGTACCGGATCTACAAGCGCGACTTCAACGACCGCAGCGTGCGGAGCAAGCACATCGCGCCGCACACGGTGGAGATGGCGGCGCTGTGGGCGGTCCTGACGCGCCTCGAGGAGCCCAAGAAGGCGAACCTCAACCTCCTGCAGAAGGCCAAGCTCTACAACGGCAAGGCCCTGCCCGGCTTCACCGAGGACAACGTTCACGAGCTTCGGAAGGAGGCGACGCGCGAGGGCATGGACGGCATCTCGCCCCGCTACATCCAGGACAAGCTCTCCAACGCGCTGGTGAAGGAGACGGGGGCGCGCTGCATCAACCCGTTCATGATCATCAACGAGCTGGAGAGCGGCCTCGACAACCACTCGCTGATCGTCGACCCCGACGTCAAGCAGCGCTACCGCGAGCTCCTCGGCCTCGTGAAGCAGGAGTACGAGGACGTGGTGAAGAACGAGGTGCAGCGCGCCATCTCCGCCGACGAAGACGCCATCCGCCGGCTCTGCGCCAACTATCTCGACAACGTGAAGGCCTACACCCAGCGGGAGAAGGTCCGCAACCCCTTCACCGGCGAGTACCAGGCGCCCGACGAGCGGCTCATGCGCTCGATCGAGGAGAAGATCAACGTGACGGAGGCGCACAAGGACGACTTCCGCCGCGAGATCATGAACTACATCGGGGCGCTGGCGGTCGAGAACAAGACCTTCGACTACCGCAGCAACGAGCGCCTGCACCGCGCGCTCGACCTGAAGCTCTTCGAAGACCAGAAGGACTCGATCAAACTCACTTCGCTGCTCTCCAACGTCGTCGACAAGAAGACGCAGGAGAAGATCGACGTGGTGAAGAAGCGCCTCATCGACAACTTCGGCTACACCGACGAGAGCGCCGTCGACGTGCTCAACTACGTCGCGAGCATCTTCGCCCGCGGCGACGCCAAGGCCTGAGGCGCCCGTGGTTCGACGCATCGAAAGCGACCGCACGCGCTTCCGCGAGATCGTCCGCGGCCGCATCAAGCAGGACCTGCGGCGCTTCGTCTCCCAGGGCGAGCTGCTCGGCCGTCAGGGGAAAGACGTGGTGTCGATCCCGCTGCCGCAGATCGAGCTGCCGCATTTCACCTTCGCGTCGGGCGCCGAGAACGGCGTCGGCCAGGGCGACGGCGACGAAGGCGATCCGGCCGACGGCGGGAAGCCCGGCGAGGCCGGCGAAGGGGAGGGGGAGCACGTCCTCGAAGCCGAGGTGCCGCTCGACGAACTGGCGGACATCCTCGGCGAGGAGCTCGAGCTGCCCCGCATCCTTCCCCGCGGCAAAGCCGAGGTCTTCGCGGAGCGCGAGAAGTACACCGGCGTCCGCCGCGTGGGCCCCGAATCGCTGAGGCACTTCAAGCGCACGTTCAAGGAGGCGCTGAAGCGCCAGATCGCGAGCGGCGCCTACGACCCGGAGAATCCGCGCGTGCTTCCGGTGCGCGAGGACCGCCGCTACCGCGCGTGGAACCTGAAGAAGAACCCCGAGCACAACGCCGCCATCGTCTACATGATGGACGTCTCGGGATCGATGGGCCAGGAGCAGAAGGAGATCGTGCGCATCGAGGCGTTCTGGATCGACGTCTGGCTGCGTCGCCACTACAAGAACCTGCGCACCGTCTACATCGTGCACGACGCGGCCGCGAAGGAGGTCGACCAGCACGCCTTCTTCCATCTCCGCGAAAGCGGCGGCACGAAGATCTCGTCCGCTTACCTGCTCGCGCAGCGCATCATCGAAGAGCGGTTCGGCGGGGACGAGTGGAACATCTACCCGTTCCATTTTTCCGACGGCGACAACTGGAGCGGCAAGGACACCGCGCAGTGCGTGGAGATCCTCCGCGGGTCGATGCTCCCCCGCGTGAACCTCTTCTGCTACGGGCAGGTGAAATCCGCGTACGGCTCGGGCCAGTTCCTGCGGGACCTCGACCAGGCGTTCGGCGACGATCCGCGCGTCGCCACCTCGGCGATCAACGACCGCGACGGGATCCTCGAGTCGATCCGCGAGTTCCTGGGGAAGGGCAAGTGAACCTGCCCGACAACCTCCTCCGACTGCAGTTCCGCATCCGCGACGCGGCGCGCGAAGAGGGGCTCGACTTCTTCGAGACGATCTTCGAGATCCTTCCCGCCGACGCGCTCAACGAGGTCGCGGCGTACGGCGGTTTCCCGACGCGCTATCCGCACTGGCGCCACGGCATGGAGTACGAGCATCTCTCGAAGGGGTACCGCTACGGCCTTTCGAAGATCTACGAGCTCGTCATCAACAACGACCCCTGCTACGCCTACCTCATGTCCGGCAACTCGCTCGTCGAGCAGAAGCTGGTCATGGCGCACGTGTACGGGCACTGCGACTTCTTCAAGAACAACGCCTGGTTCGCCCATACCGACCGGCGCATGATCGACCGCATGGCGAACCACGCCGTGCGCGTCCGCGTGCACATGGACCGCCACGGGCAGTCGACCGTCGAGGACTTCCTCGACCGCGCGCTGTCGATCGACAACCTGATCGACCTCCACGGGCTGTACGCGCCGCCGAAGGAGCCCGAGCGCCCGCCCGTCGACCCCGACGAAGCCGACGACGAGGCGCTCCGCACCCGGGAGCTGAAGAAGCTCAGGTCCAAGGACTACATGGACCCCTTCATCAACCCGAAGGAGTTCCTGGAGCGGAAGCGCCGGCGGATGGAGGAGGAGGCCGAACGGAAGCGACGCTTCCCGTCGGAGCCCGATCGCGACGTGATGCGCTTCCTCATCGAGAACGCTCCGCTCGAGCGCTGGGAGCGCGAGCTTCTCGAACAGGTGCGCGACGAAGCGGTGTACTTCGCCCCTCAGCGCATGACCAAGATCATGAACGAGGGCTGGGCGTCGTACTGGCACCGCAAGCTCATGGCCGAACGGCTTCTCACCGACGCCGAGGCCGTGGAGTACGCGCAGACGATGGCGGCCACCCTCGCCGGGGGTTCGTCGATCAACCCGTACAAGATCGGGCTGGAGCTCTGGCGCGACATCGAGGACCGGTGGGACCGCGGCCGGCACGGCCTCGAGTACGAGGCGTGCGACGACCTCGAAAAGAAGAGGACGTGGGACGACGGCGCCAAGGCCGGCCGCGAGATGATCTTCCGCGTGCGCCGCGCGTACTGCGATTCGACCTTCATCGACGAGTTCCTCACCGAGGAGGTCTGCCACGAGCAGAAGCTCTTCGTCTATCGATGGAATCCGCAGACGCAGCGGAAGGAGATCGCGACGCGCGATTTCGCCGGCGTGAAGGCGCAGCTGCTTCGGCAGCTGGCCAACGGAGGCGCGCCGGTGATCGAAGCGGTCGACGCCGACCACGACGGCCGCGGCGAGCTGCTGCTCGTGCACCGCTTCGACGGCGTCGAGCTGCGACGCGATTACGCCCAGGCGACGTTGCGCAACATCCAGAAGATGTGGCGCCGGCCGTGCGTGCTGCTCACGCGGGGCGAAGAACGCAGCCTCGTCTACCGCACGGACGGGAACGAAGACCGGGTCGACGAAACCGCCGACGGCTGACGTCGCGCGCGACGTCGGTCACGGCGCTCGCAGGTCGAACGCCGCCGTCAGGCGCACCCCCGCGCCGGCGTCGACCAGCACGGCGCCCTGGATCGCGACGGCGAAGCCCGGCGGGAGCGCGGGCGTCGGAACGGCGAATTCCCGGCCTCCCGCGGCGTCGAGCGCGGCCGACGGATCGAACGGCCCCGCCGCCGCCGCGCCGTTCCACAGCACGACGACGTCGGAGAAGTCCGACGCGCCGAGGAGGCCGAGGTCGAGGGAGCCTGCGCCGGCGAACACGGCGTTGGCGGCGCCGAGCGGGCCCGCGAGCAGGAGGAACGGCGCGCCCGGCGCGCCGCCGAGGCGGAGAACGGCCGCGGCGCCGGGGAACAACGTCGCCGAGAAGGGCCCGGCGACGCCGAGGGCGGGCGGGTCGCCGTTCGCCAGGGCGGCGCCGTCGACGGTCATCCAAGCAGCTGCGGCGTTGTCCTGACCGGGGCCGGGCGCGGCGCCCGTCCGCGTCGCGCCGAACGCGGCGAGCGCGAAATCGACGTCGAGCGTCGGCGTCTCCGGCCGGCCGTCCAGCTCGACGGCCTTGGCCGTCACCCGCAGCGTCCAGACGCCGGCGGCCGGCGTCGAGACGAAGATCGCCTCGACGGGGTTGATCGCGTCGGCGACGCCGCCCGGCGCGCTCCACGGGCCGACGTCGAGGCCGACGTTGCCGCGCCACGGATTCCCGAACGGGTCGATCGCCTCCAGGTCGAGGTCGTTCACCAGCTGGGTCGTGACGAAAGGCGCGGCGGGCGGGTCGCGATAGACCAGCGCGACGCGCAGCGCGGGCTCCGCCGGAGCGACTTCGACGGTCCACTCCGCGGTCGCGCCTTCGATCAGCGGCCGCGTCTGATCGACGACGAAGGTGCGCCCCGCGGCCGCCGTCGCCAGTGCGCCGGCGAGGTCCGGCGTCCCGAAGCCCTGGTGCGCGCGCGCGAGGTCGTGGTTCGTCCCGGCGAACGGGTACGGCGCCGCCGTCGCGACCAGCAGCGCGCGCAGCGTCGCCGCGTGCGGCCGCCGCGCGAAGACGTCGACGCCCGCGGGCGTCGGCCCGAACGCTCCGCGGCCCCAAAGGTCGGCGAGGAGGCCCGCGGCGCCGGCGACCTGCGGCGTCGCCGCGCTCGTTCCGGAGAACCAGGGCGTGGTCGCGACGTCGCTTCCGTCGGTGGCGACGAAGACCTGGTCGTAGAAGCCGACGAGGTCGGGCTTCAGTCGGCCGTCTTCGGCGGGGCCGACGCTCGCCGTATTCCCCCAGAGGTCGTCGGCGCGGCTCGCCGTCCCGAGGTGGAGCACGCCGCCGACGGAAAGCACGTTCTTCGCCCACGCCTCCGGGCGCGACGACGTCGAGCCGGTATTGCCCTGCGACTGCACGACGAGCAGGTCGAGGTCGAAAGCCAGCGCGTCGAGCGCGTGCGCGGCGACGCCGTAAGCGGTCGACGGCGCGGAGCCCCAGCTGTTCGACTGAAAGACGGCGCGGTAGGGCGCCTCCAGAAGTTGCGCCGTGTAGGCGTGGCGGTCGGCGAGGAACGACGGCGCGCCGTACCACCCGCCGATCGCCGAGCCGTCGGGCAGCATGCCGCGCGCGGCGGGCGTCGAGAGGCCGCGGCCGAAGGCGATCGCCGTCGTCGACGTCCCGTGGGGCGTGGAGCCGGTCGTCTCGCCGAGCCACAGCGCGCCGGCGAGGTCGACGTGCGTGAGGCGCGCGCCGGCGTCGAGCACCTGCCCCGCGACGCCGGCGCCGGTCGTCGGCCGAGCCGACGCGAGTTCGGCGGCGTCGGCGCCGAAAGCCGCGCGCACGACGTCCATGTCGGTCGACGGCGGCGACCAGCGTTCGACGAAGAGGACCCCGTCGTGGCGGAGCGCGGCGCGCAGGGCGGCCCCGTCGAGATCCATCACGGCGACCGCGCCCCGCGTCGGCGGGCCGAAGGGCGTCGTCGCGCCCGCGCGGAGCAGATCGCCGAGCGTCCGCGCGACCTCCCCGCGGTCCTGCGGGTCGGCGAGCACGACGCGTCGCCGGACGACGGTCGAGGCGTCGCCGGCGGCGGCGTCGGCGAGGTCGTCCGGGAACAGCTTGTCGGCGGGGTGGAACGGAAGGACGCAGGCGACGCCCGGGGCGGCGCGCAGGCGCTCGGCGTCGGCCGGCTCGCGGAGGCGCACGAGGACGCCGTCGACCGGCACGTACGCCAGGACGCG
>DASPNK010000288.1:0-4886 GCA_035626575.1 Planctomycetota bacterium
GGCCCGGACGCTTCGCGAACAGATCGGCCGCCGGCGACCGCAGGACGTCGGGCCCGGCGTCGACGACGAACGCGCGCGGCTCGGCGTCGCCGCCGGAGGCGCGCATGCCGTCGGCCCACCGGCGGAACGCTCGACGCGTGCGCACGCCGCGGACGTCGTCGACGTCTCCGACGAACACCAGCGCGTCCACGCCGCTCAGAAGAAGACGCAGCGCGGCCGCGCCCGTCGGAACGTCGGCGCAAGCCGTCACCAGCACGCGCGATCCGGGCTCCGGGCCGTCGGCGATCGCCTCGAAGACGACGTCGTCGTCGGTGCGGAGGCGCCGGACCGCGGCGTCGGCCCCGCCGCCGCGCAAGAGCGCCTGAAGCTCCGGCCGGAGGCCGGGGCCGCAAACGAGCACTTTGAGCGTCGCGGCGTCGACGCGTGCGCGGACCGTCATCGCGTCAACCGTCGTCGACGAGGAGCAGCCTCCCCGTCTCCCGCGGATCGGCGAAGCGCGCGCCGCGCAGCGCGGGGATCGCCCCGCGGTCGCAGGCGTGGCCCGCCGCCGTGCGGCCGGTCGCGGCGTCGTAGACGCAGATCCAGCCGTTCTCCAGCGCGACCGCGAACCGTCCGCCCTCCGCGTCGACGACGGGCGCCCGCGCCGCCGCCTCGCCGGGAAGCTCGAAGCGCCCGGGTTCGCCCGCGCCGCGATGCACGACGAGACCCCTCGGCCCCACCCGCGTCGCAAAGGCGCCGTCGCCGAGCCGCCACACGCCGCGGACGTCCTCGTCGGCCGACGCCCGGCGTTCGGCGCCGTTCTCGAAGGAGTACAACGCGCCTTCGCGCACGAACCGCGCGCCGCCCGGCGCCGCGGCGACCGACGCGACCGGGCCGTCGGCGACGCGGACCAGCGCTCCGTCGGGACCGCAGCGCCCGAGGCCTTCGGCGCCGGCGACCCAAAGCGTTCCGTCGCCCGACGCGAGGTCGAAGATCTCGCCGAGCGCTCCGAGCGGGCGTGCGACGCCGGAGGCGTCGATACGGCACACGCGGCCCTCGGCGTCGACCGCCGCGAATCCGTCGCCGTGACGGATCGCAGGCGCGCCCGCCTTCAGCGCCGTCCTCGCGCGGACTTCGAGCGTCCGCAGATCGTGCAGCCGCGCCCGGCCGTCTTCGAGCACGACCAGCGCCGCGCCTCCCGCCGCGAGGGGCGCGCGACGCTGCGTCTCGATCGCCTCGGGGGCGAAGCGCGCCGTGGTCGCGCCGCTCGCGACGTCGACGCGCGCGAGACGCCCGTTGCGCGCGCCGACCAGCAGCGCGCCGTCGTCGATCCACGTCGCCGCGGTGAGCGGATCGGCGAGGTCCACCGTGAGCGTCGGCGTCCGTTCGAGCACGACCTGCAGCGTGCGCGACGCGGGAGGAAGCGCGTACGTCGCGACGCGCGGATGACAGCCGGGCGCCCGCGCCTCGATTTTCAACGCCCCGCGCGGGCGCACCGGGACGGACAGCGGCGCCGGGCCTTCGACCGCGCCGTCGTCGATGACCAGCCACGCGCCGCGCGGCGTCGCGTCGATCACGACCGTCAACGCCAGGCGCTGGATTTCGGGGGCGAGGTCGTAGTCGCGCGCGGCCTGCGCCCTGAGGCGGAACGCGCGGTCCGGATCGCCCGCTTCGACGGCCTCGGCGTCGGCGAGCAGGGAACGGGCTTTCGCCAGGTAGCTCTCGACGTCGGCCAGCTCCTTCGCGGCCGCCGCCTCCGCGTCGGTGCGGGCGCCGACCGCCGCGGCGCGACGGAAGGCCTCGACCGCGTCTTCGAGCCGGCCGTTGCGCACCTGGCGGCGACCTTCGGCGAGGCGCCGCTCGGCTTCCAGCCGCTTCTCGGCGCGATCGGCGGCGGCCCGATCGTCGCGGCGACGCTTGTCGTCGCGCAGGGCGGACGCGGCGCCGGCGAGCGCGCGCGCCTTCTCCGACGCCTTGCCGCCGCTCGGGGTCAGGAACGCCCAGCGCGCAAGCGCCGCGTAGTCGGCGCCGAGGTTCTCCATCTCGGCGGGCCCGTCGGCGAGGCGGCCGTTGAGAGTCTCGAGCGTGCGCGCCGCACGCCAGGCGTACGCGGCGTACCACACGCCCAGCGCGGCGGCCGACGCCAGCGCGAGCCTCGCCAGGCGCCCGCGCCCGCGGCGGCGACGTTCGTCGTCCATCTGACGACGGACCTCTTCGATGCGCACCTCGTGCAGTTTCGCGCCCGCCGGGTCGAAGGCGGCGACGGTGCGCAGCGTCTCGAGGGCGCGGCGAAGGTCGCCGGCCTCCCGATGGCGCTCGGCGAGCGCGAGCCACGCTTCGGCCGCCGGATCGCGGCGCCCGAGCTTGAGGTTGAGCCGCGCCACCGTCGCGAGAGCGTCGCGATCTTCGGGGAGCAGCGCGCGCAGCCGGACCGCCAGCGCGAGCGCGCGCTCGGTCTCCCCCAGCTCCTGAAGCGTCCCGAGCAGACGTCGGGCGTCGACCAGCGCGGCGCGGTCGTCCCGCGTCAGCGGGCCGTCGATCATGCCGAGCAGGTCGACGACGCTTTCGAGCGTCGCGAATCGCGTCGGCAGCAGCTTCCAGGCGGCCTCGTAGAGGTCGAGCGCCTCGCGCACGCGGAACTGCCGCGCCAGCTCGCCCGCAACGAGGCGCCAATGCGCGCACGCCTTGGCGGGACGGTCGGTTTCGAGCAGCGCGCCGGCGATGCGCTTATGCAGGTCGAAGTCGAGACGGGACGACGTCAGCGCGACGCGCCAGACGCGCAGCGCGTCGGCGTGACGGCCCTCGGCCGTCAGGCGGTCTCCGAGAGGCGCCAGCTCGTCGTGCGGAACGTCTTCGATCGCGCCGCCTGCGACGAGACGCGCGCACGCCGTCTCCACCGCGAACCGAGAGAGCCCCGTCGAGGCGACCAGCTCGGCGAGGCCGCGTACGCCGTCGACGTCGTCGTACACGATGCGGTCGACCGCGGGCAGCTCTTCGGGCCGCGCCGCGCCCGACCGGCGCAGCACGAGCCGTCGCGCCCCGAGGACCGCGGATGCGCGCGACCACTCGTCCTGGCGGCGCGCGGCCTCCATGATGAGCGCGTCGAGATGCACCGCGGGCGCGCCTTCGTCGGAGGGAGGCGCCGTCTCGTCGAGCGCGAACCGGAGCTCGCGCCAGAGGAACACTTCGAGCAGCTCCTCGCGGACGGCGGCGACGCGCCATTCGCGGAGCGCCGCCTCGTCGAGCTCGCCGCGGGCCTTCAGATACTCCATGGCGCCGCCGCCGAAGCGCTCGGACTGACGGCGGAGGGTCGCGTACCGCGCGTAGTCGACCGCGCCGAGATCCGCGAGAAGCGCCGGGTTGGGCGCGGGCGCGGCGCCGGCGAGGCGCAGCGTCTCTCCGTCGATGCGGACGCGCCGCCGCGCCGCGGGATTCGCCCGGTCCTGGACCGTGAGCGTCCCGCGCTTGCGGTTGAGCGCCAACATCTGGAGAAGATTGCCGAGATCCGCCGAGAGCAGATCTCCCTTGAGAGCCATGCGTTCCTCTTCGGCTCTCAAGGTGATCGACCGTCGCCCCGGGCGGGAAAAGCCCCGCGGCCGGACGCCTTCGCGCGCGGGACGGCGCCGACGCGGGCGCGCCGTCCCGGGGTCGCTGCGGGCTCAGAGCTTGAGTCGGACGGGCGCCGTTTCGCCGGCCTTGACCTCGAACGTCGCCGAGGCGTCGATCGAGGCGTCGTCGGGCGAGGTCGCGCGCACCTTCCAGGTCCCCGGCTTGAGGCCGCCCTGGCGCGCGGGCCGCGCGTCGGTCGACGCGCTCCGCTCCGTCTCGCCCGCGGGGCCGATGAACTCGAGGAGGACGAGGTCGACGTCCTTGCCGCCGCGATCCACGACGACCTCGGCGGCGCCGGCGCGGACCGACGTCAGTTCGACGCCCTTCGTCGCGCGCCCCTCTTCGACGCGCGCGTCCTTCGTCGCGGGGGCGACGCCCGCGCCCGCCGCCTTCACCTTCCACGCTCCGGGGGCGAGGTAGCGCAGCGTGAACCGGCCGTCGCGGTCCGTGACGATGGACTTGCGACGATCGCCGAAGAAGATTTCCCGCGGCCCGGACGCGTCGTCGTCGGCGTCGGCCGGGCCGCCCAGCGCGACCGCCGCGAACGTGGCGCGCACCGCGCGTCCGCCGCCCGCCGGCGCGTCGTCCAGCTCCGCGGTCACCGTCAGGCCCGGCAACGCGCGGCCGTCGGCGTCGACGACGCGGCCTTCGATGGAACCGGTCGGGAGCGCGACGTCCTCCCGCGATTCGCGGCCGCCTTCGAGCGCGAAAGTGCGTTCGATCGGGCGCGGCGCGCCGTCGGGCTCGACATACAGCCGGTAATTCCCCGGCTTGCGCTCGCCGAAGTAGAAGCCTCCGCGTTCGTCGGTCGTCACCGCCGCGCCGCCGCCCAGCATCGGAAGCGAGAACCCCTGGTCCTCTTCGAGGCGCACCGACACCCCGGGCGCGGGCCGGCCGCCCTCCGTGACGACGCCCGACAGCGCCGCGAGCGCCGGCGCGCGAAGCTCGATCTCGGCGGTTTTGCCGGCTTCCACCGTCACCGCGACTTCGCCCGCCTCGAGGGCGTCTTCGGCCGCGTCTTCGCCGTCGATCGACGCCCGCATGCGCATCACCACGCCGCCCGCCGCCTCCTTCTTCAGGCTCGCCGCGTAGCGCCCGGGCGCGAGGCCGACGGCGGCGAACCGACCATCGCGATCGGTGAGCGTTCGCGCATCGGCGAAGAAATCGTCGGCGTCGCGGTTTCGGATCTGCACGCGCGCGCCGGCCGCCGGGCGGCCCTGGGCGTCGAAAGCCCGGCCGCTCACGCCGCCCGCCGCGCCGAGCATGAGGTCGGCCGTGGCGACTCGGAGCCCGCCGTC
>DASPNK010000289.1:0-6149 GCA_035626575.1 Planctomycetota bacterium
CGACGGCGTCGCCCCAGCCCTCGAGGCGGGCGCGCAGCGTCGGGTCGAGCGCAGGTTCCGCGGCGATGAAGGTGAAACGCTCCGGACGCGCGCCGCGCGCGACGAGATCCGCGACGACCCCGTCGAAGTCGGCCGCGCTGCGGACGTGGGTGATCAGCAGCGGCTTCAGGTAGTAGGCCGCGACGGTCCAGTCGGCGTCGGTGAGGATGACGTCCTCGGGCGCGAAGAACGGCGCGAGCGCGGCGGCGCCGTCCCGATGCTTCGACGTCTTCAGGCGGTCGAGCTCGCGCAGCCTCGCCGGCGCCGCGACCAGGGCGACGACCAGCGCCGCGGCGGCGACCGCGAGCGCGCGGCGCCCGCCCGCCGGACGGCCGTCGGCCGCGGGCCGAAGGCGGAGGCGGACGACCGCCGGCGCGAGCAGCGCCGCGCACGCCGCGACGCCGCCCATGCCCGGCGTGAACCAGAAGTCGTGCAGCGCGGCGTGGCCGCGGAACGCAAGCACGTGCAAGAGCCCCGGCAGAAGCAACGCGAGCGCCGTCGGGAGCGCGCGGCGGAAGAACGCGTCGCCGCGCAGCGCAAGGTGCGTCGCCGTCGCGAGGCCGACGCCCGCGGCGATCAGCGCCGGGTCGCCGACGAGCGCCCGGAGGTGTCCGAAGACGACGGCGCTCCAGGGCGCCGCGCCGATCCGTGATCGCTGGGTGGACGCCGCGGTTCCGAGAAGGTCGCGCAGCTCGAATCCGCCGCCGACCGCCTTCGCGTGCAGGACGAACAGCGCCGCCGACGCGAGGGCCGCGGCGACCCAGGCGCCGAGCGCCCGGCGCGCGGCGGGATCGCGAAGGCGCGGCGCGAGCCGCGCGAACGCCGCGGGACCGAACCAGTAGCCCGGCCAGTCGAGCGCGCACGCGACGGCGAAGACCGCGGCGGAGGCCGCGACGCGCGCCCGCGAGCGCAGGGCGACGCCGCGCTCGAGGAGGACCAGGGCCGTCGCGCCGGCCGCGACCGTCGCCGTCTCCGCCGAGACGGCCGGGCCGTATTCGGCGCCGGCGCGGGTCGCCGCCCAGAACAGCGCGGCGGCGCCGCCCGCGAGCGGGCCGGCGGCGTCGGCGACGCAGCGACGCAGCGCGAACAACGCGAAGACGAACCACGCCAGCGCGGTCGCGCGGAAGACGCGCTCCTCCGCGCCGAAGACGGCGCCCGCCGCCGCGAGCGACCACGCGTAGGCGGGCGGGTGGTGGAAGTTGAGGTTGAAGTGCGGCGGGTCGGAGGCGCGCAGAACGTGCTGGACGTTGGCGCCGCCCGTGGCTGCGAAGCCGAACTCGAGATGGCGGAGCGCGAAGGCGCCGTAGTAGCCGCCGCCGTTGATGCCGCGGAAGCCGTCCTCCCACGGACCGTCGAGCAGGCGCGCGCCGGAGACGCCGGCCAGGATCAGCGCGGCGACGCACAGCGCGGCGCCCGCGCGCGCGCCGTCGGCCGCGGCCCGCTCAGAGGAATTGGCGGTAGATGAAGCGCTCGAGGCGCTCGCGGGCGCGCTCGTCCGCGCCCGCCGGCAGGAAGCGGATGGCGATCTCATGACGTCCCGGCTTCACCTCGAGGCAGCGCACGACTTCGCCCACCACGGACAACCCGCCTTCGATCTCCGGGATCTCGACGTGCGCCGCCACCTGCTCGCCGGGCTGCGCGGGCCCGTCGGCGACGAAGCAGAGCCCGCCGATCGAAAGGTTCTTCGACCAGCCCAACCCTTCCGGCGCCGGCCCCGTGGGCTCCAGCTGTCGGTCGAGAAGCCGGAAGCTCACGCGAAAATAGTCGTTGAGCCGGAGAAACCGGCGCTTCTCGATGACTTCGACTGCGGTACGGGCTTGGTCGGACACGAAGTCCTCCGTGACGGGCGGCGGAACTGTACCACGCGACCTTTCGGCGCGGCCGCGGCGGCGCTTGCGGGAAAGGCGCCGCTCAAGCGCGAGGCGGAAAAGACCGATGCCTCTTCGACCGACCGTCGCGGGGGCGGCGAAGCGGTGCGAGGGCGAGCGTTTTTGCGGGGGGACGACGCGGTGGCGGCGATCGACGAGATCTTCAAGATCATCAAGGAGCAGGGGGCGAGCGATCTTCACATGGCGTCGGGTTCGCCGCCCATGCTGCGCATCGGCAACGACCTCCAGGCGATCGAGTACGACCGCCTCACGCCCGAGCTGAACCGCAAGCTGCTCTACGAGCTGATGACGCCGACGCAGGTCGCGGCGTTCGAGCGCGACAAGGAGATCGACTTCGCCCACGAGATCCCCGGCGTCGTGCGCCTCCGCTGCAATATCTTCGAGCAACGCAACGGCATCGCGGCGGTGTTCCGCCTCATCCCGACCGAAATCCGCACCGCCGAGCAGCTCGGCCTGCCCGAGACCATCCTGCGCTTCTGCGACCTCGACCGCGGCCTGGTGGTCGTCACCGGCGCCACCGGCTCGGGCAAGTCGACGACGCTGGCGGCGATGATCGACTGGATCAACGACCACGACCGCGGCCACATCGTGACCATCGAGGACCCGGTCGAGTTCGTCCACCCGAACAAGAAGTGCCTCGTGAACCAGCGCGAGGTCGGCGGCACGACGAAGAGCTTCACCGCGGCGCTGAAGAGCGCGCTCCGCGAAGACCCCGACGTGATCCTCGTCGGCGAAATGCGCGACCTCGAGACGATCAAGCTCGCGATCACCGCGGCGGAGACCGGGCACCTCGTCTTCGGCACGCTGCACACGAACAGCGCGGCGAGCACGGTCGACCGCATCATCGACGTGTTCCCGGCCGATCAGCAGCAGCAGATCCGCGTCATGCTCGCCGAGTCGCTGAAGGGCGTCGTGGCGCAGCGGCTGCTCCGACGCAAAGGCGGCAAGGGGCGCGCGGCGGCCTTCGAGATCCTGAAGGTCACGCCGGCGATCTCGAACATGATCCGCGAGGGCAAGACCTTTCAGATCGGCTCGGCCATCCAGATCGGGCGCAAGGACGGCATGGTCTCCATGGACCAGTCGCTCAACGAACTGGTGTCCAAGGGCGTGGTCGAGGCGGCCGAAGCCGCGCCGCACGCCAGCAGCCCCTCGTCCATCCTGCGCACGGGCGAGACCGTCCGCGCCTGACGCGGGCGGGAGCACGCGATGGCGGCGTCGACGAAGAAAGTCGAGGGGGACCTCCGGTCCTTCACGATCTTCGACATCACCCAGACGCTGCTCGCGGGGCGCAAGACCGCGTCGGTGACGATCCAGTCGGGCGCGCGCCGCGCGTCGCTCTTCTTCGACGCGGGTCAGATCGTGCACGCCGTCGACGACGCGATGAACACGGGCGAGACGGCGGCCTTCGCCGTGTTCACCTGGCGCCAGGGGTCGTTCGTCATCGACTTCGAGGCGAAGGTCGCCGATCGCAACGTCGACCGCCCCACCGACTGGCTGCTGCTCGAAGTCGCGCGCAACCTCGACGAAGCGCACGCCGAAGGCGAAGCGGCGGGCGCGCCGCCGCCCGACGCCGCGATCGAGAAGACGGTCGGCGACAAGCTCGAGCATCGGCTGAAGCACGAGCTGAACCAGGCGTTCCGCAAGGTGGCGGAGCGGGCCGAGCCCGCTCGCGCGCGCTACGTGCGGAACGCGTTCGACGGCCTCCTTCGCGCGCTGCACGAAGGGCGCGGCTCGGCGCTCTTCCTGCAACCGCGGACGACGCCGCGCGTGAAATCGCCCCAGGGGTTCGTCTCGGTGGACGAGGCGCCGCTCACCGACGACGAGCTGCGCGGTTTCCTCCAGTCGGCGCTCAACGACGTCGAGCGGAAGGCGCTGCGCGAGCGCCGCGAGGTCGTCACCTATTACGACGCGGGCGAACTGGGCGTGTACCGCATGACCGCGGTCGAAGACGACGGCTCGCCGTTCGTCACGTTCGCGCCGTCGCGGCGCGACGTCCCCGAGTTCGAAAGCTACCGGCTCGGGCTCCCGGGCGACGCGCTGGCCGCGGCGGCCGAAGGCCTCGTGGCGATCGCCGGGCCGCTCGGCGCCGGCAAGTCGACGCTGATGGCGGCGCTCGTGCGCCATCACCTCGTGCGGCACGACCGCTTCGTGTCGATCTTCGCGGCGGGCGTCCCGTTCGAGCATCCCGCCGACCGCGGCGTGGTGGTGCATCGCCGTCTCCCCGATCCCGGGAAGCCGTTCGTCGACGCCGTGCGGTCCGCGCTCGAGCAGCGCGCCGAAGTGATCGCCGTCGACGGCGTGCCCGACCGCGAGGCGCTCCACGTCTGCATGAGCGTCGCGCGCACGGGGCGGCTCGTGCTCGCCTCCTTCGACAGCCTGTCGCCCGCCGAAACCGTCGGCCGGCTGCAATCGCTCACGCAGGAGCCGAGCGGGGAACGCCTCGGAGCGATCCTCGCCGAGACGCTGCGCGCGGTCGTCGACCTCGGCGCGCGCCGCACCCACGAGCCGCCGAAGGCCGACGTGTGGATCGTCGGACGCGACGAGCAATCCGCCCTCGCGACCAACGACTTCACCGCGCTGCGCCGCCTGCGCGCGACGGTGCGCGTCGGCGTCTGATCCGACGGCCGGCCGCCCTTCCGAACGGGACCCACCCTTCGGGTCTTGCGGACCCGGCCCCCCCAAGATCTCGTGCCTTTTAGCCTCGTTCGCGTTGATCCGCGCGAGGCGCTCCCCTACACTCCGACCGTTCGACGGCGGCACGATCGCAGGCCCGAGGCCTTTCCCGGACGACGCCTGCCGCTTCGGTGCGCCGCACGCACGCCGGCACCCGGCGAGGAGTTCCCTATGCGTTTGCGGATGCTGCATTTCGCCGATTGCCGCCTCGGAGCGGCTCATGCCTACGCCGGGGACCGGGCGGAACGCCGTCGGAAAGACGCCCAGGAGGCGTTCAAGGCGGCGGCCGACGCCGCGCTCGACCCCGCCCGCGCCGTCGACGTGGTGCTCGTGACCGGCGACCTCTTCGACGCCCGTCGGCCCGATCCGGAGTCCTTTGCGCTCGCCCGCGGCGTCTTCGCGCGCCTCGCGGCGGGCGGGATCACCGTCGTCGTCCTCCCCGGCTTCCACGACGGCGTCGCCGCCGACTGCGTCTGGCGGTCGGAGCGCTTCGCCGGGGCCGACGTGCTGCTCGACGCGGCGCCCGGCGCGCCGACGGTCAAGGACGTGCGGGGCGTCCCGGTGCATTTCTACGGCGTCGCCTGGCGGGCGGGCCGCACGCCCGAGCCCTTCGGCGGCTTCGCCCGCGTCGATGCGCCCGGGTTCCACGTCGGTCTGCTCCACGGCATGGTCGTCGGCCATCCGGAGGAAGCGACGCGCCCCGCAGCCTGGCGCCTGCCCCTCGGCGCGCTCGAGGCGTCGGGTCTCGATTACATCGCCCTCGGCGGCGCCCACGGCGAGTGCGAGTACCGGTTCGAGCGCGGACTCGCCGCCTACGCGGGCGCGCTCGAAGGCCAGGATTTCGCCCCCGGCGACCTCGGGCGGAAAACGTTCGCCCTCGTCGAGCTGACCGAAGCCGGGGCCTCGCTCGAGCGCGTGCCGGTCTCCCGGGGCGTGCTGATCGACGAGACCGTCGACCTCGGCCGCGAAGGCGTGCGCGATCTCGAAACGTTGCGCGCGGCGCTCCTGGCCCGCGCTTCCGAAGACGCCGCCGCGCGCTTCACGCTCGTCGGCGTCCGCGAGTTCCTCTACGACCGCGACGCCCTCGTCGCCTCGCTCGAAGACCGCTTCCGGGCGCTGGCGCTGATCGACCGATCCGGCTTCGAGGACAGCCTGCTCGTGCGGCGCGTGGCGTCGGAGGGCACGATCCGCGGCTTCTTCGTGCGCCGCATGCTGAAGCGCCTCTCCGCGCTTCGCGAGAAGGCGCCCCACCGGCGCGACCGCGAGGTCGCCGAGCGCGAGCTGCTCGCGGCCGAGCGGGCGTTGACCCTCGGGCTCGAGCAGTTCGTCGAGGCCGACGCGGGCGAGCGCCCCGCCCCGCGCTCGGCGGCGCCGCGCGACGCGACGCCGAAGTTCACGCCCGCGGCGATCGTCGGACGCGCCGCGGAGAAGGCGGCGGCGCCGGCCCCCGCCGACGAGATCGCGTTGGAGGAGGGAGTCTGATGCGTCTCGACCGGGTGAAGCTCCACGGGTTCGGGCAGTTCCATCGCGGGCTCGAGGCGACGTTCG
>DASPNK010000290.1:0-3079 GCA_035626575.1 Planctomycetota bacterium
GTCGAGGACGTCGGCCGCACGCAGGGCGGCCTGAAGGAAATCGCAAAGCTGGCGTCGGCGCAGAAGGAACGCGAGCTGATCCTCCAGGCGCTCGAGCAGTCCAAGTGGCAGAAGTCTGCGGCGGCGCGCCGCTTAGGCGTCTCGCGGCCCACCCTCGACCAGAAGATCAAGCAGTTCGCGCTGACCGAGATCGTCGAGCGCGGTCGTCGGGGCTGAAGCCCGCCGCGCCGGGGCGGCCTTCGCCGCCGGACCTGTCAACGGGCCTTGACATTGCAACCGCCGCGTTGCGGCGTCGCCGCCCGGCGAAAGCGCCGATCCCCGCAACTTCCGGCGTCCGCGGGAGCTCGAGGCCCGGGAATGAGCTTTGCACCTGACGGGCGTCGACCTCGCGTAGCATCCTGCGCCGTTTCCTCCTGCACCTGCCCATGACGCCACATCGCCGTCTCATCATCGAAGAGCAGGGGGAAGACGTGGTCTTCGACCTCCTCTCCTCCGTCGTCACGGCCGGCCGGGAAGCGGGGGTCGACCTCGTCCTTCCCGACCCCAAGATCTCCAAGCGTCACTGTGAGTTCCGCTCTCAGAACGGGCGGCTCACGGTGAAGGATCTGGGCAGCACCAACGGCACGTGGGTCAACGGCGCCCAGGTCTCGAACGCCGAACTGAAGCCCGGCGACGTCGTCCAGGTCGGCGACCAGACCCTGCACGTGGACCGACGGGCGGGCGCCCCGGCGGCGGCGGCCGATCGCGCGAGGCCGACGTTCCAAGGCGCGGCGGCGCCCGGGTCCCCGACGCCGACGCCGACGTTCGCCTCGAAGACGCCGCGGCCTGCCGAGTCGGTCCCCGAGGCCTCCACCCCTTCCACCCGCCCCGATCACGCGCGCCGCGGCGCCGCCGGGCTTCGGAAGCTCGCGACCGTCGGCGGCGCGCTCGTCATCGCCGCCAGCGTCGTCTACCTCGCGGTGCAGCCCCGCGACGCGCGTCCGAGCCACGACGACCGTCGCCGCGCCGAGGGCCTCGACCGCATCGCCGCCGTCGCGACCCTCGCGGCGCAGCACGGCCGCGGCGCCGCGCTCACCGAGCTCGACGAGATCGCCCGCGCCTACGCCGGCTGCGGGCTGGACGACCAGATCTCCGCGCGCCGCGCCGCCGTCGAGGCGGCTTTCGCCGGCCTGCCGCCGAGCGACCCGCGCCGCGACGTCGAAGTGATGCCGGTCGCGCCGCCGGTGGTGAACGCCGAGGAGCTCGACGCCGATTTCGCCGCCGCGATGAACGCGGGCCGGTTCGCCGACGCGTCGCGCCTCGCCGAGCGCTCGCCGCACCGGGAGCGCCTGAGCGAGGCGCTTCGCCGCCGCCTGGACGAAGAGCGCGCGCAGATCGAGAAGGGCTACGCCGCGCGGCTCGGCTCCGACGGTGAAGCGTCCGCCCGCAAGTGGCTTCGCGAGGTCCTGACGCGCATTCCGGTCGGCAGCGAGGTCTATTCCGACCTCCAGTCGCTGCTCCTCACCGGAATCGTGGCGAAGCGCGAGGCGCCGAAGGCGCCCGAGTCCCGCTCGGCCGACGCCCGTCCGCTCGATCGTCCGGCGGGCGGGGCGCTCAAGATGCGCCTCGCCGAGGCCGAGCGGCTGCTCCGCGACCGCGACCCTGCGGCGGCGGAGGAAGCTCTGGCCATGCTCGCTTCCGACGCCGAGTTGGGCGGCCACCGCACGCTGGCGGCGGAGACCGCCCGCCTGCGCCGCCTCGCCGCCGCCGAGACGGCCTTCCGCACGGCCGTCGTCCGCACCCTCCAGGGAGGCGTCGCGGTCGAAGGCGCGTTCGGGCCGTCGGCGCGCGGCCGCGCCGTCGGCGCCGACGCCGCGGGCCTCGCGCTCGAGACCGCCAAGGGGCCGCTCGCCGTCGCCTGGCGCGACGTCGAGGCGAACGGCGTGGCGTTGTTGCTCGAAAAGCTGCCGCTCGAGCCCGCCGAGAAGATGGCGGGCGCCGCGACGCTCCACCGCGAGGGGCGCACCGACGACGCCGAACGCCACTTCGCGCGCCTCGCGGGGAACGCCGTGCCCGAGCTCAAGGCACGGCTCGACCGCCTCGTCGCGGACGTGCGCGGCGTCGAGCTGCCGCGCGAGGGCTTCGCGCTCTTCGGCGACCGGCTCATGTCGCCCAAGGAGGCGGCGCGCCGCGAGATCGACCGCGCGATCGAGCGCAACGTGCGCGACCTCGCCTCGAAGGACGCCGAAGTCCGCCGCGTCGCGCGGGAGGAGCTGGACAAGCTCGGCCTCGAGGCGAAGGCGGCGATGGTGCGCTGGTACTTCGCGCGTCAGGCCGAGATCAACGCCGACCTCATCAAGGATGCGGCGCACAAGAAGCTGGCGGCGCTGGCGGCGAAGCGCGCCGAGATCGACCGCCGCCGCACGGCGCTGCTCGCGCTCATCTTCGACGAGAAGAACTACCCCTATCCCTACCAGCCGCCGGAGGCGTCCGCCGAGGCGTTCCAGCTCTATCAGACGCAGCAGCAGCTCATCGACGCGGCGACCGCGGAGCTCGTCCAGGAGTGGAAGGCGCCGGACTCGGTGACCGTGTCGCCCGCCTACCTCGACAAGCTGAAGGCGCTGAACGAGTGCGCGAACGCGTTGATCGACCTCGACGCGCCGCCGACGACGCCCCCGCCCGCCTGGTACACGCTGCTGCCGAAGGACGGCGCGCCCGTCACCGTGCAGAACATCGCCGTCGACCTCGCGGACCGGCGTCGTCTCGACCGCTCGGTCGAGGTGATGGCGCTGAACGCCGCGCTGGGCGAGCCGATCCGCCGGGGCGAGCTGGAACAGGCGCGCGTCACGAACGAGTACCGGCTGATGATGGGCCGCCGCGCGTTGCGCGTGCATCAGCCCATGGTGCTGGCGGCTCGCGGCCACTGCGACGACATGGTGAAGCACGGGTTCTTCGCCCACATGTCGACCGTCCCCGGCAAGCGCACGCCGATGGACCGCCTGCGCCTGGCGGGGGTGGATCCGTCGGGCGCCAGCGAGAACCTCGCGATCCGCGAAGGTCCGGTCGCCGCGCTCGAAGGCTGGAAGCACTCGTCCGGGCA
>DASPNK010000291.1:0-2467 GCA_035626575.1 Planctomycetota bacterium
TCAACAACGAGCCGGTGGATGCGCTGTCCGTCATCGTACATCGCGAGCGGGCGGAATCGCGCGGCCGCGCCATCGTCACGCGGCTCAAGGACCTGATCCCGCGCCAGCTGTTCAAGATCGCGGTGCAGGCTGCGATCGGCAGCCGCGTGATCGCGCGCGAGACGGTCGCCGCGCTGCGCAAGGACGTGCTCGCCAAATGCTATGGCGGCGACATCACCCGCAAGCGCAAACTGCTGGAGAAGCAGAAAGAGGGCAAGAAGCGGATGAAGTCGGTGGGCAACGTCGAGATTCCGCAGACGGCGTTCTTCGCCGCGCTGAAAATCGAGAAGGACTGACGCCCGCCGCCCGCGCCGGAAACGCGCGGGATTTTCGTCGGCGGCCGCCGGCGGCGGCGCGCCGGCGCCGCTAAAAAACGGACGTGCCCAGCCGCCGCAGACCCGTCCGCCGTCGTATCGCCGCCGCCGCCCTCGTCGCCTGCGCCGCGTTCGGCGTCGCCGCAGGCGCCGCCGGCTTCACCTTCGGCTACGCCGACGGCGCGTCGTACATGACGAACGACCCGACCGCCTGCGCGAACTGCCACGTCATGCAGGACCACCTCGACGGCTGGCGGAAATCCAGCCATCACGCGGTCGCGACCTGCAACGACTGTCACACGCCGGCGGGGTTCTTCGCGAAGTACGCGACCAAGGCGTCCAACGGCTGGCATCACTCCCTGGCGTTCACTTCGGGGGAGTTCCACGAGCCGATCCGGATCAAGCCGCACAACCTCGACGTGGTCGAGGGCCGGTGCCGCGACTGCCACGGCGAGATCGTCGACGGCATCGAAGGGCACGGCGCCGGCGCGTCGTGCGTCCGCTGTCATGCGTCCGTCGGCCACCCGCGCTGACGACGGGGAGATCGATCGATGGAGTCGCGTCCCGCAGATCCCGCCGCCCCGCGGCGCTCGCACCTGCGTTTGCTGATCGTGGTCGGCGTCGTCTCCGCGCTCGCGGCCGCCGGCGCGTTCTGGCTGCTGGTCGACGTGATGGAGAAGCGTCAGGAGGCGCGGAATCCGTTCTTCCGCGTCGTCGAGCTCGACGACCGCACCGTCGATCCGGCGACGTGGGGCCGGAACTTCCCGCTCCAGTACGACGACTACAGGCGCACGGTCGACCAGAAGCGGACGCGCTACGGCGGGAGCGAAGCCGTGCCGCGCACGCCGACCGACGCCGATCCGCGCGCGATCGTCGCGCAGTCGCGCCTCGAGGAGGACCCGCGGCTCAAGACGATGTGGGCGGGCTACGCGTTCTCGAAGGATTTCCGCGAGGAGCGCGGCCACGCCTACATGCTCGACGATCAGACCTACACCGAGCGCCAGCATGCGGCCAAACAGCCGGGAACGTGCCTCCACTGCCACGCGTCGGTCTACGTCCCCTACAAGGACGCGGGCGGCGGCGACCTGATCAAGGGATTCGAGATCCTGAACCGGATGCCCTTCGCCGAGGCGCGCACGAAGGTGACGCACCCGGTGACGTGCATCGACTGCCACGATCCGCAGACGCTCGCGCTCCGCGTGACGCGTCCCGGGTTCCTCGAAGGCATGCGCGCGCTCAAGGCCGGGCAGGGCGTCAAGGATTACGACGTCAATCGCGACGCGACGCGGCAGGAGATGCGATCGTACGTCTGCGGGCAGTGCCACGTGGAGTACCACTTCAAGGGCCCGGAGAAGCGCCTCGTCTATCCGTGGGCGAACGGGCTGAAGGTCGAGGACATCCAGGCGTACTACGACGCCGAAGGCTTCAAGGACTGGACCCACGCCGAGACCGGAGCGCCGACGCTGAAGGCGCAGCATCCCGAGTTCGAGCTGTGGAATCAGGGCATCCACGCGCGGTCCGGCGTCTCCTGCGCCGACTGCCACATGCCGTACAAGCGCGTCGGCGCGCAGAAGATCAGCGACCACCACGTGCGGAGCCCGCTGCTCAACATCAACCGCGCGTGCCAGACCTGCCACAAGTGGTCGGAGGACGAGCTGCGCGATCGCGCCGAGACCGTCCAGCGCCGCACCTTCGACCTCCGCAACCGCGCGATGGACGCGTTGGTCGGGCTTATCGGCGATCTCAAGGCGGCGCGCGCCGCCGGGCTCGACGACGCCGCGCTCGCGCCCGCGCGCGAGCTGCAGCGCCGCGCCCAGTTCCGCCTCGACTTCATCGAGGCCGAGAACTCCATGGGCTTCCACGCCCCGCAGGAGGCGGCGCGCATCCTCGCCGAGTCGGTCGACTTCTCCCGGCAGGGGCAGCTGTCCGTCCGCGACGCCGGGTTCAAACCCGCGGCGCCGTCGGCCGAGTCGCGGCCGCGCTGACGCCGCGCCGCGCGGGTCGGTCGCCGACCCGCGCGGATCTCCGCCGGCGCCGCACGGCGTACACTCCGCGCCCATGCCCCCGGACCCGCCGCCCGTCGACGACGCGCCGCCCGACGCCGCGGCGTCCGC
>DASPNK010000292.1:0-6996 GCA_035626575.1 Planctomycetota bacterium
GCCGTAGCCCGAGCGCCCGGAGCTCGAGCCGCCGTACGACGACCCGCCGTACGACCCGCCGCGCTCCGATCCTTCGCCGTACCCGCCGCGGCCGCCGCCCTCTCCGCGCCGGCCGCCCGTCGAGCGCTCGCCGCGCCGACCGTTGCGACCCGCCATGGCGGGCGCCTCGGCGCCTTCGAGCTCCTCCTTGCGCTCCTGCATCCGCCCCGCCAGCTCCTCGAGCTCGTCGCGGTCGATCGCCTTTGAAGCCTTCGGAAGAAGCTCGTTCTCCTCCTCCTCGATGTGATGCTCGATGAGGTCCTTCAGGACCTTCGCCTTGCCGGCGAACTCGGGCGACGCGGGGTCGCACTCCTCGATTTCGGGAAGCACGACGTGGACGACGTGGTGCTCCTCCACCGCCTCGTAGTAGAGGTGCTCGTCCTCCTCGTCGTCCACCGCTTCCAGGAACGCGGGATAGAAGATCTCCTCCTCGACGGCGGCGTGCGCGCGGATCATGCGCGCCGCCTCCTCGAGAAGCTCGGTGCGCTCCTGCTCCTCGCCGTCTTCGGTCTCGGCGAGCTGCTTCAGGATCTTCCGCACGTTGCGGTGGTCCTCCTTCAGCATCTGCACCGCTTCGTTCCGGTCCGCGGCGCTCGATCGCCGGCCGCCGCCCGTGCCGCCTCGCGTCTGCTTCTTCGCTGCCATGTCGGTCACTCCGTGCTTGGCGCGGCGCGCCGCCGCGACGAGTCTTCGATCGCTCCCGTAAAGGCCGCTCCGCTCACAGGCAGAGCATGAACGCGACGAGGTCCGTCTTCTCCTGCGCGGTGAGCCTGAGGCCGAGCACCAGGTTGAAGAACTCGACCGTGTCCTCGAGCGTCAGACAACGCCCGTCGTGCAGGTACGGCGGGCTGTCTTTGATCCCGCGCAGCGTGAAGGTCTTGATGGGCCCGTCGCCCGGCTCGGCGGTGAACCGCTCGAGCCGCAGGTCGTGCATCAGATGGTCCAGATAGAACGGCGGGACGTGGCAGGTCGCGCACTGCCCCTTGCCGAAGAAGACCGCTTCGCCCCGGAGCTCCGAGTCCGACGCGCGCGCCGGGTCGAGCCGGCCGAGAGGCGTGAGCTTCGGCGCCGGCGGGAAGTCGAACATGTTCTGCATCTGCGCCATGTGCGGGATCACCGAGCGCGGCAGCTCCATGAACCCCTTCTTCATGGGCCGGATGGGGTCGCCGTTGAAGTACGCCGTCCGCTGTTCGAACTCGGTGAAGTCCTCGACCGAACGCAAACTGCGCTTCGAGCCGTGGATCTGCTGGTTGAAGACGCCGCGGAGGCTCGTGGTGTCCAGCCGGAAGCGCCGCTCCTGCGGCCGGATGTCCGGAGACAGGTGGAACTGCGCGGTGGTGTGCCCGTTGACGTGGCAGTCGAGGCACGCCACGCCCATCGTGGGCTCCGGCGACTTGCGATCGTCGGTGAGGTTGAACTCCTCCTGCGCGAGCGGAAGGAGGAGCAGGCGCAGCCCCTCCATCTGCACCGGCGTGATCAGGTTCTTCATCAGCCGGTGGAAATTGCCGAGGTGCAGAACTTCGCCGCGCGACACGTCGCCCAGCTCGGGCCGGTTGTTCAGGAAGATCGCCGGCGGGAACTCCGGGATGAACGGGTCGGGCAGGTCGAAGTCGACGTCGAAGCGCTCGAGGCGCGGGAACATGTCGATCTGCACGCGCGGGAAGACCTGCCCGCCGTTGACGTGCAGCGGGTGCGGCAGCGGCGGATAGGGGAACGCGCCCGCCTGGCGGATCGCCGACGGCTCGCGTCCGGCGAGGTCGTCGAACGTCCCCTCCCGCACGCGCGCCGTCGGGCCTTTCGGCACCGGTTTGCCGCGCGACATGGTCACGCCGTCGTGGAAGCGGGGCGTCAGATCGAAGCGCGACTCGAGGAAGCGGCGCTGCGCGTCCGTCACGCCCGCCTTCGCGGCGCTTTCGGCGTCGCGGATCTCTTCGAAAGTCGTCATCGGGCGCTTCGCGTTGAGCGGGTCGCGCGCGAAGTCGAAGCCGAGCATCCTGCCTTCGTCGGGCTGCTGCTTCAGCGCCGTCGACGACGGCTCGGCCGCCTTCGGATCGAAGCGCGCCGGCGCGTCCTCGGGACTCCGCAGTTCGGGGCGGTTCCCCTGCGGTCGGAGCGCTTTCGTCGCGTCTTCGGCGACGTCCGGCAGACGGCGCGTCGCAGGCCGCGTGTCCGCCCTCCCCGGATCCTGCGCGACGAGGGGCGCGGCGCACGCCAGCGCCGAAAGGAGACGATCGAAAACGCGATCCATGGGCTTCCTCCGACAGGCGGACTTCGACGACGCGACGACGCGGCGGCCCGTCGGACCGCCGCGTCGTCGCGGGCGACTCACGGGCTTCAGACGCGCGGCGCGACGTCGTCGTCGACGTCGGGCATCAGGACCTTGTCGTTCATCTTCGCGCTGCACTTCGCGCCGACCACGCCGCCGAGGCACCCCGCGCCGGCGGAGAGGGCCAGGCCGAGGAACCCCCACAGAGCGGCCGCCGAGGCGACCTTCGCCGCCTTCTTGGCGACCTCCTTCGCGCGCGCCGTCGCGCGATTGACGCGCGCCTCCCAGGCCTCCACGCGCGCCCGCGCCTCCGCCTCCGACAGACCATGGCTCTCGGACAGCGCCCGGGTCAACTCCTCGCGCTCGGCGACGGCCACGGCGCGCTCGCCGCGCACCGTCGCGCCGACGAACGAAGCGAGCCGCTCCTCGACGTCCGAGCCGCCGGCGCCGCGTCGGCCCTGGTCGGCGCCGAACGCGGGGCGCGTCGACGCGGCGTCGTCCCGGAAGCGACCGCGGTCGAGGCCGGCGACCTCGCGGCGCACGTCGAAGGCGTCGCCGGGCAGCGCCGCGGCGAGCAACCCGCCGCCGCCGTTCGCGTCGTCGCCGCGGTTCGGATTCGCGTTCTCGAGCGCGTTCGTCATGACGCCGTAGACGCCGCCCGCCGCGCCGCCGACGAAGAGCGACATCGCCGCGAGCCACACGAAGGTCGAAGCGCCCCACGTCGAGAGGCCGTGCAGCGCGGCGATCGGCCGGCGGAACGGCTCGGCGAGCCGACCGGCGACGAAGGCGCCCGCGAAGACGGCGGCGACGGTCGCGATCAACCACCACGCCGCGGCGCCGATGGCGAGTTTTTCGGGAACGTCGTCGGTCGTCTCGGCCTGGCTCGGAAGGAGCCCGAGGCCGATCCCCGACCCGAGGAAGCTCAGCGCGACGTGCGTGCACACGGTCACCGCCGCGCCGGCGAGAATGGCGCCCCACGCGGGGTTGCGCCCGGTCCTGATGCGAGCGACGTCGGTAACCACCGTCGCCGTCATGTCGGAGTCGCGATCCATCGTCCGTCCCTCTTTGTCGCGGACGTCGCGGCGCCGCACGGGCGACGACGGTCGCGACGTCGATTTCGGCATGCCGCCGCCGCACGCCGGAGCGGCGCGCCGACGCGGCGACATGGCCGAGGAATAGAAAGTCCGCGTCCCTCCGCAGACGACGGGCGGCGCGGGCGCCGCGCGCGACGCGGCGTGCCGCGCGGTGCGCGACATCGACATCGACGTCGACGACGTCGACGCGCGCCGGAACGACGACGCGTCGCAACGGACGTCGAAAAAGCGCCGCGCGTCGCCGACGCCGCCGCGAGGCGCGCCGAGCCGCGGAAGCGACGCGCCCGCTTGCGGAAGCGCGCCGCTCCTCGACGACCACGTCGCTCGACGCTCGCGACGCGGTACGACGCGCCGTCATAGCCGCAAGAAGTCGTTTCTATCAGTCGTTGTCGCTGCGGCGCGATTTCAAGCGTCGCACGGCGCGTAGGGCGATCCGGGGACGCGACGGCGTCGGCGGAAGCGCTCGCGCGCCGCGCGCGACGTCGCGTGAATGTTCGGATTCATCGCGCACGACGCCGCGGCGCAATGGCCATTTCGGAGTGAGCAAGTCATGCCAAGAGACGACGATCGAAACGAAAGGTCCGGCGGGTCGCGACGCGGCTTCGCCGCGATGGACCCCGAAGAGCGGCGCGAGATCGCGCGGCGCGGCGGCGAAGCGAGCCACGGCGGCCGCGGCCGGGACGACGACGACGACGATCGCGGCGGCCGCTCCGGCGGATCGCGCGGCGGGCGCGGACGCGACGACGAGGACGATCGCCGCGGCGGTTCGCAGCGCGGCGGCGGAAGCTCGCGGCGCGGCTTCGCGGCGATGGATCCCGAAGAACAACGCGAGATCGCGCGGCGCGGCGGCGAGGCGAGCGGCGGGTTCGCCAACTGGGATCCGGAAGAGCACCGCGAAGTGTCGCGGCGCGGCGGCGAAGCCAGCGGCGGATTCGCCAACTGGGACCGCGAGGAGCACCGCGAGGTGTCCCGGCGCGGCGGCGAAGCGAGTCACGGCGGCGGTCGCGGCCGCGGCCGTGACGACGACGACGATGATCGACGCGGAGGTCGCTCCTCGTCGTCCTCGTCCGAAGGGTCGAGCCGTCGGCGCGGCTCGTCGTATGACGACGACGACGACCGTCGCGGCGGCGGCGGCGGCGGCGGCGGCGGCGGATCGCGTCGCGGCTTTGCGGCGATGGACCCGGAGGAGCACCGTGAGATCTCGCGGCGCGGCGGCGAGGCGAGCCACGGCGGCGGCCGCGGTCGCAGCCGGGACGACGACGACGATCGGCGCGGCGGGCGTTCCTCGTCTTCCGACGGCGGTTCGAGCCGCCGGCGCGGGTCGTCGTACGACGACGACGACGATGATCGACGCGGCGGAGGCGGCGGCTCGCGGCGCGGCTTCGCGGCGATGGATCCCGAGGAGCACCGCGAGATCTCGCGCCGCGGCGGCGAAGCGAGCGGCGGCGGCCGCGGTCGGGACGACGACGACGATCGGCGCGGCGGACGGTCCTCGTCTTCGGACGGAGACTCGAGCCGGCGGCGCGGATCGTCGTACGACGACGATGATCGGCGCGGCGGCGGCGGTTCACGCCGCGGCTTTGCGGCGATGGATCCGGAGGAGCACCGCGAGATCTCCCGCCGCGGCGGCGAGGCGAGCGGCGGCGGCCGCGGACGCGGCCGGGACGACGACGACGACGACCGCTTCGAGCGTTCCGGCTCGCGCGGCGGCTCGTCGGGTTCGCGGTCGCGCGGACGCGGTCGCGACGACGATTGACGCGACGTTCCCGTAACGCCGCGGAAGGTGCGGCGCCGTCGACTTTCGACGGCGCCGCCGTTCCCGCAGGCGGCCGGGGACCTTTTCCTTGACCAGGAGCACACGATGACGACGGAGTCTGCGTTCATGGACGAAGCGCCGGGTGGTGATTCGGACGGCGGCGGCGGCGGGCGCGGGGGTTCGAGGCGCGGCGGCTCATCGACGCGGGGCTCGTCCCGTTCGTCCTCGAGCGGACGCGCCGGATCCTCCGGCCGAGGCAGGAAGGCCGGCGGTCGGGGCGGGCGGTCGACCGGCGGGTCCACCGGCGGGCGGTCGGGCGGCGGCCGCGGTGCGTCGTCGCGAGGCGGCTCCTCGCGATCGGGCGGGCGCGGCGGATCGAAGAAGGCGTCGTCGCGCGGGGGCTCGTCGTCGTCGCGCGGAAGCTCCTCTTCGCGGAGCGGCGGCCGCGGCGGGTCGAAGAAAGCGTCGTCGCGCGGCGGGCGCGGAGGCACGTCGCGCGGCGGATCGTCGTCCCGAGGCGGTTCTTCGCGCAGCTCGTCCGGCGGCGGATCCCGCGGAAGCCGGTCGGGCGGCGGGCGTTCGAGCGGCGGCGGTCGCGGCGGGCGCTCGCGCAGCACGTCGTCGAGCCGCGGCGGCGCGGGCGGCGGAGGTGAAGGCGGCGCCGGCGGCGGCGACGAGAGCGGCGGGTCGATGTGATGTGCTACGGGCGCGAGGCCGGCGATCCGCGCCGGCCTTCGCGTGCGCGCGCTCGGTCGCCGCGGAAAAGACGAAGCGGTCGGCCGTCTTGAAGCACGGCCGACCGCTTCCGCGGATGAGGCCCTCTAACACGGGTCAGGACTACCTTGGCAGTCCACGGCTCCGGGTCGGCGCCGATCCGCGACACCTTCGACCGGGCGCCGTCACGTCGTCGATCGTCGTCGTGTACGGGGCCGAAAGAACCGACTCTCCTCAGGGAGAGTCTTCAGATCGAAGGGCGCTCTGAGATACGGCCTTCCGCGCGCGGTGAGAGCCCGAGCGACGCGTTTTTTCGGCGGCGTTTCTCGCAAAACCCGAAGGTCGCCCGTATCAATCGGCCGACGCTGAGCTTCCTCGACGCCGCCGACCGCAACCCCCGATGCGCGAGCGTGCGAGACCGGAGCGCGTCCGTCCTTAAATGAAGCAAGGTCTGGCGTTCGCCGCGGTCGTCCTCGCCTCCTGCAGCTCCCTCCCCGACCCTTCCGAGCTCGAGTCGTCTGCGGACGTCACGTTCTCGAAGTTCGTCTCCGACGTTCCGGTCGAACACATGGCGTCGCTGGAGGACGACCTCTTCCGGGGCGCGCAGCCGAACCGCGCGGGCCTCGCCGCGCTGCGCGCCAAGGGCGTGAAGACGATCGTCAACTTCCGGACGATGCACTCCGAGCGGCGCGACGCGGAGGCGCTCGGGTTCAAGGTCGTCGAGATCCCGCTCGAAGCCGGCCTTTTCGGATCGACCGCTCCGACCGCGGACGAAATCGCGAAGTTCCTCGACGTCGTCACCGATCCCGCGAATCGCCCGGTGTACTTCCATTGCGCCCACGGCAAGGATCGCACCGGCACGATGGCCGCCATCTACCGCATGGAGGTCCAGGGCTGGACGGCGCGCGACGCGGTCGCCGAGATGCACGCGCTCGGGTACCACACGATCTACGAGGATCTGATCGACTGCGTGCGCGGCTATCGTCCGACCGGGAATTACGCGCGCGCGAAGGCGCCCGCCGCGGTCCCATCGGACGTGGCCGACGCCGCGCCGGCGACGCCCGCGGCGACCGCCGCCGGAACGGCGGTTGCGGGCGCGGCGAACTGATCAGCCGCGGCGGCGCGGC
>DASPNK010000293.1:0-4697 GCA_035626575.1 Planctomycetota bacterium
GGAACGTCGGCGCCGGCGGCTTCCAGGTCGCCGCGTCCGGCATGCGCTGAGAGGTCAGCGACGTCGCGATCGAAAGTTCCCCCGTCGCCGTGACTTTGCCGCCGGACGCCGCGACCGGCGTCGCCTTGCCTTTGAGCGTGATCGACGCCGCGGCGCCCCGCGCGGGATCGAAGTCGACCGCGACGCCGAGGACGTGCTTCAACGTCGTCGCGCCGCCTCCGACGGCAAGGTCTTCAAAGAAGGTCAACGGCCCTTCCAGCCGCACCAGCCCGGTCTTCGCGTTCCGGGACTTCGCCGTCAGCCGAAGGGTCGCCTCTCGCGACGCGCCCCTCAGACTCGCCGTCGTCGCGACGAGCGCGATCGGATCGACGTCGAACGCGTCGCCGATCCGCGCTTCGGAAGGGAGGGCGAGCCGAAGGTGCGCGAAGTCCCGTTGCGTCAGGAGCCGGTCTTTCCGCCCGAGCACGTTGCGATCGGGATACAGGCCCGGGGTTCCCGCGCGCATGGCCCACAGCAAAGTCATGCCCGCGTCGCCCGAGTCGGCGATGCGCCCCAGGCGCGTGGTCCGCGCATCGAGGATCACGCGGCGGTCGTCGTATTGCTGCGCGCCCGAATCGTGCGACCGATGGTCGACCCACGACTCGTCGGTCTTCTCGTCGAAGTCGACGATCGGCGGCTTCGCCCCTTCGATCTTGAGCTTGCCGCCGACGACCCGGTTCAAAGTCACCCTACAGGCGTCGTCCCGGCGCACGTGGGTGCGAAGATCGAACGCCTCGGAGGGCTCGGCGCCGGTCTGGGCGAACGCCGTCGCGGCGACGACGGCGACGATCACGCCGCTGCGAAGCTCGATCATTCGCGTCTCCGGAACGTTTTGAGGAAAGCGTCGAAAGCCGCGTCGCAGCCCGAGGCGCCGGCGGGCGCCGAAAGCGTGATCTCGAAGATGCGCGTGCCGAGGTCGGGCCATTGCACGCCGAACAGCTGCGCTCCGTCCGGCTTCGCGGCGCTCCGGTAGCGGAGTCCGCGACCGAAGACCGACGGCGTCTCTTCGACGTGCGCGCCGACTCCCAGACGCTCGAGCATTTCCTGGATGCGCCCGGCGGGGAATCCCTCGCCGCCGTCGCGCGTGAAGAAGCGGATGACGGGCGCGGGCGAGGCGCGCGTCTCGACGAGCTTCAGCTTGGCGTCTTCGTCGACCGCCTCGTCGAGCGGGGCGACGTTCCAGTACGAAGGAAGCTTGAAGGACGCGCCGACCCAGAAATGCTCGTTGTCGCGCCAGGTCGGCGGCGGAGGAGTCCATGCGGGGTCGATCCGGCGCGACGTGAACACCGCCGTCGACAGGACCTCGCCGGTCGCGGCGCCTTCCGCGTCGCGGGGCCCGCTCGGCGCGCCGCGCCCCTGCAGCGTCGCCTCGACGACCCGCCGCGCCGCGCAGTCCACGTCGATCGTGACTTCGAAGGCGTGTCGGAGCTCGACGGTCGCTTTCCCGAGCGTCGCCTCGGCGACGACGTTCAGCTCGCCCTCCAATCGAACGACGTCGGGATTCGGAGTGCGGCGCGCCGGGAACGCGGTCGACGACGCCTCCCGGATGCGGCCGAGGTCGAAGGCCGTCGCCGCGAGCGCCGCCGCTCCGGCGACCTTGAACGACTCGCCGAAGCGCGCCTCGGCCGGCAATTCGAACCCGAGGTGCGCGGCCGCCGCGCCGTCCGCGAGCCGGCGCCGCCGGGCGGGCGTCAGCGTGCGGTCGGGGTCGCAGCGGCCGTGATCCCGGCCGAAAATCACGGTCATGCCCGCGAACCCCGAGTCCATGACGCGCCCTTCGAGCGTCGATCGCGAGTCGACGTAGACCCGCCGGTCCTGAAAGCCCGCGCCGTCCGCGACGCGACGGTCCGCCCACGATTCGGTCGTCTCTTCGTCGAATACAAACGCGGTCGGACGCTGCCCCGCGACGCGGATCTCGCCCTTCACCGTGCGCTCGAGCGTGACGAGCGCGCCGTCGCCGACGCGCACCTCGCAGCGCAGGTCGAGGGGAGCGTCGGCCGCGGCGGGTCGCGACGCGGGCGCCTGGCCCGTCGCCGCCGCCGCGAGGACGAGGTGCAGCGCGCAGAGTCGAGCGCGCGGGACGCGAAACGGCATGGGGACTCTCCGAAACGCCCGTCGCGGGGCGGGCGGCCCGAAGCCCTCCCCCGCGTGCGGTCCGAAGTCTACGCGGCTTCGCCCGCGTCCGGCGCGGTCCCGTCGAGGTCGACGGCGCCGGCGACGGCGGCGGGGTCGTGGACGTGCGTCGGCTCGGCGCCGCCATGGAGGGCGTCGAGCGCCGCGCCGAGTGTCGCGACGAAAACGAACGGCCGGTTTCCAAGCCGTTCGAGCAGGAGGGGGCCGACCGGAGGCATGGGACCGTTCGGACGCGCGGCGGCCCGCATCGCCGTCCGCCGCCGCGCGGCCCGAGGTTACGCGGGCGTCGTCCCGGGCGCGCCGCGCCCATAGGGACGGCTCGGTCGAGCGCGTATCGTCGGCCGCGCGGCGCCGCGGGGAGCGGCCGCGGCAGGATCTTCTTCATGCAGCACGCGATCGACCGCGTCGCCGTGTTCGGCGGCGGCACCATGGGCAACGGCATCGCCCACGTGATGGCGCAGTTCGGCAGGCAGGTGACGCTGCTCGACGTCGGGGGCCCGCAGCTCGACCGCGCGAAGGCGACGATCGAGGGGAACCTCGCCCGGCAGACGAAGAAGGGCGCGCTGTCGGAAGCCGACGCCGGGGCGACCCTCGGCCGCATCCGGTTCACGACCGACGTCGACGCCGCGCGCGACGCCGATTTCGCCGTCGAGGCGGTCTTCGAGAACCTCGAGGTGAAGCGCGACATCTTCCGCAAGCTCGACGCGACGCTGGCGCCCCACGCCGTGCTCGCGACGAACACGTCGTCGATCTCGGTGACGAAGATCGCGACGGCGACGAAGCGCCCGGACAAGGTCATCGGCATGCACTTCATGAACCCGGTGCCGGTCATGAAGCTGGTCGAGATCATCCGCGGGCACGTCACGTCCGACGAGACGACCGCGCGCACCGTCGCCTTCGCGAAGGCGCTGGACAAGACGCCGGTCGAGGTGAACGACTACCCGGGGTTCATCTCCAACCGCGTGCTGATGCCCATGCTCAACGAGGCGATGTTCTGCCTCATGGAGGGCGTCGCGACGAAGGAGGCGATCGACGAGGTCATGAAGCTGGGCATGAACCACCCGATGGGCCCGCTCGCCCTCGCCGACTTCATCGGCCTCGACGTGTGCCTGAACATCATGCAGGTGCTGCAGGACGGCCTCGGCGACCCCCGCTACCGGCCGTGCCCGCTGCTCAAGCGCATGGTCGACGCCGGCCACCTCGGCCGGAAGAGCGGACGGGGGTTCTACGACTACGCGGCGAAGTGACGCGCCCGTGAACGCCCCGTTCGCCGTGCCTGAGGAGGCGGAGCTCGAGGCGCTGCGCGCCGAAGCCGCGGAGTTCGCCGAGAAGGAGCTGCGCCCCGGCGTCGCGCAGCGCGACCGCGACAAGACCTTCCCGCGGGCGCAGGTCGCTGCGGCGGCCGCCCGCGGCTGGCTCGGCATCCTCGCGCCGAAGGACCTCGGCGGCTCGGCGCTCGGCAACCTGCGGCAGACCGCGGTCCTCGAGGAGCTCGCGCGCGTCGACGCGTCGACGCACGTGACGATCTCCGTGCACAACTCGCTCGTCGTCGGGCCGACCGTCAAATACGGCTCCGACGCGTTGAAGCGTCGGTACGTCCCGCGACTCGCGCGCGGCGAGGCGCTCGGCGCCTACGCGCTCACCGAGCCTCAGGCGGGCTCCGACGCCGCCGCGCTCGCGTGCACGGCCGACCGCGACGGCGACGCCTTCGTGCTCAACGGCTCGAAGATGTGGATCACCACCGGCGACTCGGCCGACGTGATCCTCGCGTTCGCGCGGACCGACCGCACGGCGCCGAAGGCGAAGGGCGTCTCGGCGTTCCTCGTCGACCGGCGCACGCCCGGACTCACGGCCGGCAAGCCCGAGAACAAGCTCGGCATCCGCGCCTCCGAGACGGTGCAGCTCTTCTTCGAGAACGTCCGCGTCCCGGCGGACAACCTGCTCGGCGAGCCGAACCGCGGCTTCCAATACGCTCTCGAGACGTTGAACGGCGGTCGCGTGGGCATCGCGACGCAGGCGACCGGCATCGCCCAGGGCATCCTCGACGCCGTGGTCGCCTACTTCTCGGGCCGCGTCCGCGAGGGGAAGCCGGCCCGGACGTCGCAGAACGAGGATTTCCGCGTCGCGGAGATGGCGACGAAAGTGCACGCCGCGCGGCTCCTCACGCGGCGCGCCGCGGCGTTGCGCGACGCGGGCGCCGAGCATGTGCGCGAAGCCTCGATGGCGAAGCTGTTCGCCTCGCAGGCCTGCAACGAGATCGCGCGCGACGCGGTCGCGCTGCTCGGCCCCGCCGCGTGGGCGCAGGGCTCGGACTTCGAACGGTTGTTCCGCGACGCGCGCATCACCGAGATTTACGAGGGCACCACCGAGGTGCAGAAGCTCGTGATCGCGCGCACCTACCTGCGGGGATGACCGCCGCCGCGCCCGACGACGCCGCCGCGCTGCTCCGTCGCGTCGCGCAGGGCGACCGCCGGGCGCTGGCGCGCGCGCTCACCCGCGCCGAAGCGGGCGACGCCGACCTGCGC
>DASPNK010000294.1:0-2849 GCA_035626575.1 Planctomycetota bacterium
GAGCCGTTCGGTGCGGCGCCCTTCGGCGAGGATCGACGCCAGTTCTTCGGCGCCCTGCGCGGCGGTCTCGGCCTTCTGGAGCTTGATCCACGCCGACGCGAGCCTCGCGGACGGTTGGGAGCGGCGGGCGGGGGGCAGCGCCGCCCACGCCGTCGCGGCCGCGGCGGCGTCGCGGCGTTCGACCGCGAGCGCGAGGACGTGCAGACGGTCGACGTCGGTCGGCGCCGCGATGCGCGCGAAGAGCTTGCCCGCGCCGTCGATCTCGCCGCGCGCCGCGAGCAGTCGGGCGACGTCGCGCACGAGCGCGTCGGACGGCGGCTCGGGCAGGGTCTCGAGGAATCGCAGCGCGGCTTCGGCGCCGCCGTTGGCCGCGGCCGCCGCGGCGGCGAGGTAGCGGACGCCCGGGCGCGGCGGACGCGCCTCGAGCTTCGGCACCACGAGGTCCGCCGCTTCGCGCACGCGGTCGCGCTCGAGGAGCCACGCGGCCTTCAACGCGGCGAAGAGCGCGTCGTCGCCCGCGAACCGCGGCTTGACCCGCTCCAGCTCTTCGAGCCATCGATCGCCGAGCTCCGGCGCCATGTGGTAGAGGCGCGCCGAGGCGAAGTCCCGGCCCGCGGTGCGCGCCTCTTCCGGAGCGGAGCGGAACAGCGTCGCCGCCAGGGCGCCGTACATCTCGCGCAGCGAGGCCGGCTGATCGAGCTCGCGCGCGAGGGCGGCGACGTCGCCCGCGGCGCCGCCGGTCGCGAGCGCCGCGAAGAACGCGGCGAGCGAGCCGCGCGGGGCGCCTTCGACGGCCTGCCCGGCCGTGGCCGCGAGCAGCGTGCGCGCCTCCGCGACGGAAGCCGCCGTGGACGTCGTCGCCTCGAGCGCGAGGCGCGCCGCGCGCGGGTCGGACTGCGCCAGCCGCACCGCCGCCAGCACCACCGCCGCATCGGAGCGCAGGGTCGCGCCCGCTCCGACCGTCGAGAGCAGCGCGTCGGCGTCGGCGTACCGGCCGGCGGCGAGGAACGCCGACGCCGCGACGTCGCGCGCCTCGGCGAACGTGGGGGCGATCGCGCGGATCTGGTCGTAGAGCGCGCGGACCCTGTCGATCTCGCGCGCCCGCGCCGCGATGCGGAGCTTGACGACGAGCGCGGGGACGCGGTCGTGCGCGCGGCCTCCGCGCGCCGCCTGCAGCGCGTCGTCGGCGGCGGTCTCCGCTTCGGCGATGCGGTCGAGACCGAGGTACGCGCGCGCCTGGAGGGACTTCGCCGCGGCGTCGCGCCCGCCGCGTCGGCGGAGAGCTTCGGCGTCGCGGAGCGCGTCGGTCCACTTGCCGGCGGCGACGTGCGCCTCGGCCGACGCTTCGGTCAGTTCGGCCGACTCGGAGCCCGCGGCGCGGGCGCGATCGGCGACTGCGGCGGCCTCTTCGGGGAACTCGCTCCGAAGGAGGAGGCGTATGAGGGCGGTCGCCGCGGCGGCGGGATCGGAGCGCGCGAGGTCTTCGACCGCGTCGAGGGCGCGCCAGGGGCGATTCGACGCCGCCTGCGACAGAAGCCGGCGGCCCTGGACGTCGACGCGGTCGGCGGGGGTCGTCGCGGACGCCGCGGCGGCGGCGAAGGCCGCGGCGGCGTCGTCGAACCTCCGCGCGCGGTGGAGCGCGTCGGCGGCGTCGCGACGCTCGCCGAAAGGCGCCGTCGCGTCGGCGGCGACCTCCGCGAGCAACGACGCGCCTTCGGCGTCGCGGCCGGTGCGGAGCAACGCGTCGCCGAGCAGCCGTCGGACGACCGGGTCCTTCGGCGCGCCCCGCTGGGCGGTGCGCAGCGCGGCGATCGCGTCTTCGAAGCGCTCGAGGGCGTGGAGCGCGCGGCCCCGAAGGCGGTGGAGCGCCGGGTCGTCGGCCGCGCCCGCCTGCAGCGCGTCGGCGTGGCGCAACGCCTCGGCCGGCTTGCCGCGCCCCGCCTCGGCCTCGCCGAGGATCAGGCGGAGCGGGCCGTGGGCGGCGTCGATCTCAAGGCCGCGCTCGGCGGCCGTCGCCGCTTGGTTCCATTGCCCGCGCGCGAGCTGGATGCGCGCTTCGATCCAATGGGGCGTGACGTCGTCCGTGCTGAGGACGCGCGCGCGGCGCGCCGCTTCGAGCGCGGCGTCGGTGCGTCCGAGGGCGTCGAGCGCGGCGGCCTTCACCGACCACGCCTCCGCCGCCTGGGGGCCGCGGTGGAGCGCCGCCTCGGCGTGGTCCAGCGCGGACGCGGCGTCCTTGCGCTCGTGCAGGTAAAGCGCCGCGAGCCGGGCGCGCAGCCGCACGTCGTCGCGGTTCGCTTCGAACGCCTTCCGCGCCTCCTCGAACGTGACGGGAAGGGCTTCGTCGCGGCCGCGCAGGGCGTCGAGCCGCCGCATCAGCTTCGCGACCTCCTCCGGCGGCGCGCCCCGGAACTCCTCCGAGAGCCGCGCCTCGAGGTAGTCGCGCACCTGCGGACCGTCGCCGCGGCGCTCCATCGCGGTCGCGATTTCGAGCACGAGATCGGCGTCGGTCCGCCGGCGGATGCGCGCCTTGTTGAACACGGCGATCGCCTGCGCGTAGCGGCCGTCCTCGAGATGCCGTCGCCCGAGCGCCGCGGCGATGCGCGCGTCTTCGGGCTTCGCTTCATGGGCGGCGAGGTATCGCGTGAGCGCCGCCGCGTGATCTCCGCGGGCTTCCTGCACCGCGCCGAGGACGTAGTTGCCGGCCGCGCTTCTGCGGAGGCCCTTCACGATCTCCGTCGCGACGCGTTCGGCGTCTTCGAGGCGGCCGACCTGGAAATAGAGCATCGCGAGACGCTCCATCAGGCGGTCCTTGCGGGCGTCGTCGAGCGCGGCCGCGTCGCGTTGCC
>DASPNK010000295.1:0-4116 GCA_035626575.1 Planctomycetota bacterium
CCGCCCGTACGTCGCCGTGCGCTCGGGCGCGAGGAGACCCTCGCCGGCCCGGTCGCGGATGCCGTCGGTTCCGAAGTACTTCCGAGATGTCACTACGGGCTCCGCGCCGCGCCGTTCAGGGGCGGCGTTTGATCTTCAGATCCACCTTCACCGGCGCGGCGAGCCGGAGGCCTTCGGGGATGCGGAGGACTTCGACGTCCACCCCCGTCTCCACCTCGCCCATGCCGTCTTCGCCGCCTTCCGGCGTCCGTTCGATCGCCCGCGGCTTCGCGACCAGCGCCGACGTGTCGACGAACGCCAGCAGCGTCTTCCGGACCTCGTCGGCCTGCAGGGCGTCGATGCGGTCCTTGGGGCCGCGCAGGCGGACGGTCACCACCGGGCGCTCCGGCTCCAGCGGCGGCATCAGCTCGAAGGCGTAGAGATCCTTGGGCGGCGTGATGAGCAGCCGGAGCGGCACGCGCTCGACGTCGAGGAAGTCCTCGGGCGTCGCGCCGATCACGACGTGCGCGAGGATCGTCTGCCCCGGCGCCAGCCGCACGTAGCGCGCGGCGAAGTCGGGCGGCGCGGGCGGAGAGACGGTGAACGACCCGGATCGCCCGGCGACGTCGATCGGAACCGTCGCCTTCTCGAGCGCGCCGACGCCGGCGAACCAGCTCCGGGCGCCGAGCACGCGCACCGTCTTCGGCTCGAACTCGGCGGCCGGAACGCCGGCCGCGTCGCCGACGAACGACGCCTCCAGCGGAAGACGGAACTCCTCTTCGACGTCGAGGTCGACCTGCAGGCCGTCGCCGCCCTCGAATTTCACCGCGTCGGTCGGCACGCCGAAATCCGTCTCCGAGCCGTCGAGCTTGCGCGACGTGACGCCCGCGCGCTGATCGGCGGCGAGCCAGGCCCGCCTCACGAGGATGCGGCCCGACAACGGCCGCCCTTCGCGGAACACGTCCTGGTACTTCTTGCTGCCGACGACCGTGACCCGCACCTTGGAAAGGGCGAGGTGCCGGACGGCGACCCCGCTCTCCGTGACGAGCACCAGCTCCCGCACGCCGGCGGCGGCCGGCGCGCTTTCGCCCGTCGCGGCGACGCGGATCGACATCGTTTCGTCGAGCAGCGTCACGGCGATCTCGCGGTCGATGAGCCTGAGCAGCACCCCCGCGAACAGCAGCGCCACGAGCTTGCTCAGCGCGTGTTCGGTGAACAGCGCCGCCAGGAACCCGCGCGCGCCGCGCGCGGAGCGGCGCACGCGCGCGGTCGTCTCGCGGGCGTTCAAGCCGCGACCTCGCGGCGTCCCGGAGCGTCCGCGGGCTCGTCGCCCGGCGACGCTTCGAGCGCCGCCCGCAGGCGCTCGGGTGTGACGTCGGCCTCGAGGGCGCCGCGCACCGCGATCGAGACGCGCCGCGTCTCCTCGGAGACGACGACCGCGACGGCGTCCGACTCCTCGGTGGCGCCGAGAGCGGCGCGGTGGCGCGTGCCGAGCGTCTGCGCGAGGTTCGGGTTGTCGGAGAGCGGCAGCAGGCAGCCGGCCGCCACCACGCGATCCCCGCGCACGAGGACCGCCCCGTCGTGCAGCGGCGTGTCCTTCTGGAAGAGCGTCACGAGGAGCGGCGAGGAGAGGACGGCGTCGATCTTCACCGCGCCTTCCGTGAATCCGGCGAGGCCGTCGCCGCGTTCGATGAGGATGAGCGCGCCCATGCCGCGCATCGCGAGGGCGAACGCCGCCTCGGCGATCTCGTCGGCGAGGGTGGCGCGCTGGCGCCGCGTGAAGCCCCGCAGCAGCGCCGAGTCGCCGAGGCTCACCAGCGCCTGCCGGATCTCCGGCTGGAACACGACGACGAGGGCGAAGATCAGCCCCGCCAGGCCGCGCTCCGCGAGCCACTTCAGGCGTTCGAGCTGCGCGAACTGCACGAGGACCGCGAAGCCCACCACGCCGATCGCGACGACGAGCACGAGCCCCTTGAGCACGCCGCTGCCGCGCGTCTCCTGGAGGAAGCGGATGAAGGCGTAGATCGCGCCCGCGAGCACGATCACCTCCACCGCCGTGCGGAGGCCGTCGCCCAGGCTCAAGGCGCGACCTCCGCCGCGGACCACGCCTCGGCGACGGCCACGGCGTCGCGCGCCGCGCCCGCGTCGTGCATGCGGACGCACTCCGCGCCCCGGCGCGCGAGCAGCGCGACGATCGCCGCGCCCGCGGCGTCCCGGGCGCGCGGATCGGCGCGGCCGACGGCGGCGCCGAGGAAGGACTTCCGCGACGGCCCGACGACGAGCGGAAAACGCCCGAGGCGAACCGCGTCGAGGTCGGCGAGCAGCCGCCAGCTCTGCGCCGCCGTCTTGGCGAAGCCGAGACCCGGATCGAGCGCGATCCGCGCCGGGTCGACGCCGGCGGCCGTGGCGCGGGCGACGGCCTGGCCGAGCTCGCGCGCGACGTCGGCCGTCACGTCGTCGTACCGCGCGAGCGTCGCCATGGTCTTCGGCCCGCCGCGGCCGTGCATCAGCACGACGGCGGCCTCGGTGCGCGCCGCGGCGGCCGCGAGGTCGGCGTCCGACAGCGCGCGGACGTCGTTGAGCATCGAGGCGCCGGCGGCCCACGCGGCTTCGAACACCTCGGCCTTCGAGGTGTCGACCGAAACCGTCGCCCCGAGGCGTTCCGTGAGCGCCCGGATCACGGGCACGACGCGGCGCAGTTCCTCGGCGGCGTCGACCGGGTCGGCGCCGGGTCGCGTGCTTTCGCCGCCGACGTCGAGGATCTCCGCGCCTTCCTCGAGCATGCTCCGCGCGACCGCGACGGCGGTTTCGACGTCCGGGAGGCCTCCGCCGTCGCTGAAGGAGTCCGGCGTGACGTTGAGGATGCCCATCACGGCGGTGGCCGCCCCGGCGGGGCGCCGTCGGCCCCGCCCCAGAGGCAGTGGAAACGGCGTGCCGCGGCGGAGTTCGGCGGAGGCGGTCATCGTGGTGGCGGGCGCGAACCGACGGGGCGCGACCGAAGGGTCGGATCCTACCAAGGCCCCTCGGATGGCGGCCTCCGTCGGCGCGGCGCCGAGGGGTCGTGAACGCGCGCCGACTCCCGCGTCCGCCGCGCGGCGTCGCGGGCCCGGGCGCGCCGCGAGCCGCCGCCGAATCCCGTCGCGCTTCGCGCCCGCGAGCAACGCCGCACGCGAAACGAGCAGCGTCGCACGCCCCCGCACGCTCGCGAGGGGGCGCGGCCGCGCTCCGACGCCGCACGACCGACGCACGCGAAAGCGACGGCTTCTCCCGCGATTTACGGCAGTTCTGCGAGCCGCGCGACCGCGGCCCGCGGGGCCGCGTCACCGTTCCGCGCCGAAAACCGGCGCGGCCCTCGACTTGCTCAGCCAAGCGCGGCGTTGGTCGCCGCGAAAGGCAACATCATGAAGAGCACGAAGATCGTCGCGTTCGCGGCCGCGGCCCTGGCGCTCCTCGCCCCGACGGCGCGGGCGCACGGCTGGCAGCCGCCGCCCCCGCCCGGGCCCGTCTACAACGGACCGGAAGGCGCCGGCGGCACGAACGGCGGCGAAGGTGGCGAGGGAGGCGGAGCGCTCGTCGACGGCGGTCAAGGTCAAGGCCGCCAGGCCGAGGAGGCGAAGCCGGAGCCGGCGCGGCCGCAGGGCCCGGATCGCGGCGTGACGTTGAAGGGCAACCAGGGCGCCGCGGCGCGTGCGACGCGCGGCGCCGCCCCCGCGGCTCGCGCGAAGGGCGCGGCCGCCCCGTGGCTGGCCGAGATGAAGGTGGCGTGGCGCGCGGCGTTCCTGTCCTGCGAAGGGCCGGAAGGCTACGCGGCGTCCCCGACGGCGCTGAAGGACGCGATGCGCAAGCCGTCCGAAGAGGGCGGGGTCGGCCGCGGCCGCGCCGCGATCGTGCTGACGTACGACGCGACCGACGCGGAGCACCTCCGCGCGCTCCGCCGGCTCGACGGCGACGACCGCTTCCTCGCGGCCTCGCGCTTCTTCGACTGCGTGCGGATCGACGTGCCGCGCACGCCGGAGAACGCCGACGTCCGCCTCTCGGTCTTCGGCGCCGACGGCGCCTGCCTCGGCGACGCGGCGGGCGTGCGCAAGCTCTCGGGCGCCTACGCCCTGCTCAGGAAGGCGTTCGCCGCCGAAGGCC
>DASPNK010000296.1:0-3276 GCA_035626575.1 Planctomycetota bacterium
TCGCAGGCGTACGTCACGACCGAGATCCTCACGAACCCGACCTTCTCGCAGTACACGGTCGGCGTCTTCCACTGAGACGCGGTCCGACGGACTGAGCTGCGCGGCCTCCTACGGCGCGCGGCTGTCGGCGACGGCTTACGACCTCGGGCGCTTACCGCGTCCGGGGTCGTGTCGTTTTTGAAGCTGATCGACGCGCGGACCGCGCCGCGACGCGTCGGCCGGCCTTCCTTCGAGAGACCTCCATGGCCGTCTTCCATCCCGACCACGACGCTCTGCACGGATTCACCGTCATCGTTTTCCTGCAGGACGGCGGCCTCGCGACGGGTCGCTGGAATCGCCGGGAGGGCGATACGGTGTCGCTGTTCGACGGCGCGCGCTGCGCCCCGGCCGATGCGGCTTCGTTCGCGGAGCGCCTGAAGCGGGAAGGCCCGCGCGTCCAGCAGGCGGAGCTGACCCTCGACGCCGGCGCGATCGCCTCGGTTCGGCCGTTCGGCGACTGGCTGCGCGACGGAGCGCCCGCGGCGTCTTGAACGCCTTCGTGGCGGCGCGAATGCCTACGCGCGCGCTGCGGGAGGGCCTTCGGCCTTGAGGTCGGCGAACGACGGCGGTCGCTCGCACGCGGCCGTGCCGCGGCGCAGGGCCTCCGAGGCGCGCGGGTCCGGGCGTCCCGTCGCCGTTCCCCGCAGCAGCCGATTCCGCGGCGTGTGCTCGGCCGGGACGAATTCGATGACGTCGGCGACGTAGCCGGCGGCGCGCAGAGCCTCGGCGCGCAGGACGTCGGTCAACAGCGCGGCGTACTCCTGGGCGACGGCGCCGTCCCGCTGGAACGCGTCGTGCGGCGGCTGCGGTCGCAGGAGGCGGCGCAGTTCGCGATGGCAACACGGCGCGACGGCGACCCGCCGGGCGCCGCCCCGTACGGCCTGGCGGAGGGCTTCGTCGGTCGCGACGTCGCATCCGTGCAGGGACACGACGAGGTCGGGCGGGCCGGGGAGACGAGCGGTCGCCGCTTCGGCGGCGACGAACGTCGCGTCGGGGAATCCCGCGTCGGCCGCGCGACGCCGGCAGGCGTCGATGCGCGCCGGGTCGCGGTCGACGCCGAAGAGCCGGATCTCGCGCCGATGATTGCGGCGGACGCGATCCGCGAGAAGGAGCCCGAGGTACGACGACCCGCAGTTGAGGTCCCACACGATCGGCGGCGCCGCGGCCGCGGCCATGTCCGCCAGCCACGGATCGAAGATCTCGAGGAGCCTGCCGACCTGGTTGAGCTTGCGGCGCGCGTCGGCGGAGACGGAACCGTCGGCGTTCGCGAGTCGGAGGACTCTGAGCAGACGCGGATCGGCCGGCAGGTCGGCGGCGCCCGGCGGGGCGCCGCGTTGCGTCCGCGGCGGACGGCGGCGCGGGCCGTCGCGCTTCAAGGCAGGGGAGGGCGCGCCGGCGCGCCGCCCCTCGCGGAGAGGGGCGCGCGGCGCGCCCGGACGACTCAGGCCTTCTTCGCCTTCACCGCTTCGGCGGCGCGCGTCGCGAGCCGCGACTTGCGGCGGGCGGCGGCGTTCGGGTGGATCACGCGGCGCTTCGCGGCCTTGTCGAGGTGCTTCTGGGCGAGGCGGAGCTCGTCGGCGATCTTCGCCGGGTCGCCGGCGGCGAGCGCGGCGTCGACCTTCTTCAGCTGGGTCTTCATCGCGGAGCGCTGGGCGCGGTTCTTGGCGTTCAGCGCCGCGCTCTGGCGCGCGCGCTTGAGGGCTTGCTTGGTGTGGGCCATGGGGCTGGGATTCCTGCGTTCCGAGGGCGGCGAGCCGTCCCTCCGTCAACCGTTCCTGAGCGCGTCGATGCGCCGGCCGACGTCTCTGAAGCCGATGTCGGCCTCGAAAATGCGTTTGTACACGTCGAGCGCCTGGTCCTTGCGGCCCCGGCGCTCCTCCGTCTCCGCGAGACGGTAGAGAAGGTCCTTCTTGCGGTCGTTCATCGACGGCACCGCGTCGGCCGCCTCCTGGTACTGCTTGACCGCGAGGTCGGGCAGCCCTTTTTCGGCGAACGCGCGGCCGAGCAGCGTAAGCGACCCGATGCGTTGGCGCGGGTCCTTCACGGTCTGCTGCAGCTGCTCGACGGCGGCGTCGATCTCGCCGTCTTCCAGCAGCGCCTCGGCGAGACGGTAGCGCAGGGCGGCGTCGGTCGGATGGGCGGCGACGCGGCGCTGGAATTCCTCGATCTGGAGCCGTACGAGGTCGGCCTTCAGCCGGCGCGCGCGGTCGGCGGCGCCGTCCTCCTTCGAGGCGTTCGCTTCGGCGTAGCGTTTTTCGAGGCGCTTGAGGCGCGCGTCTCCGAGGACGTCGGCGGTCTCCGCAGGGGCGTTCGGCGACTTGCTCGCGCGCACCAGCGCGTCGACGGCGCCGTCGAAGTCGCCGCTGCGGGCTTTGAGGCGGCCCAGCTCGAGCAGCGCCACGCCGTCGGACTCGTTCTTCGCGACGCGCTCCTCGAGCTCCTTCAGGGCGCTCGCCACGTACTCCTCGGACGCGACGATCTTCTGGCGCTTCTCGATCTCGTCGAGCTGCGCCTGGCTCTTGGCCACGTCGCGCGCCGACTTCGCGCTCTGAAAGCCGCCGGTCTGGATCGCGCCTTCGGCGGCCAGGTTCTTCCGCATCTTCGCGGCGTCCTGATCGCGCGGGTTGATCTTCAACACGCGCTCGTAGCAGGCGAGCGACTCGTCGAGGCGCTTGTTGTCGTAATAAAGCCGTCCGAGCGTCTTCAGCGACTCGACGTCTTCCGGGTCGAACTCGGTGACGACCTGGAAGGCCGCCTCCGCCGAGCGGCGATGTCCGAGGCGGAGCAGCGCATGGCCGAGCTTGAGGTTGAGCTTGACGTTGCGCGGGTCGTTCTTCAGCGCCTTCTCGCAGGCGGACGCGACGCCCGCATGGGAGCGGAAGAGGCCGGCGAAGAACCCGCTCATCGACGGGCCGAGGTTGAGGATCGCCCGGAGGAACGCGCTCGGGTACGACTTCTCGTGCTTCTTGAGGGCCGCGCGGCGGATGCCGCGGCGCGCCTCGCCCGAGTCGGGATCGATGCGAAGGATTTCTTCGTACAGCGTCATCGCGCCGTCGAAGTTCTTGCGTTTCGCCTCGTTGTCGGCGCGTTCGAGATACTTGGAGACGTCGACCAAGTCGCGGGTTCCGGTTCGGGCGGACCGACGTCGCGAAACGTGCGACTTGCCGCCGGGGGAAAGGGGCGGAACCATAGCAGCCGGTCGGGGGGCGTCAACGCGCGCCGGGCCCGACGCCGCGC
>DASPNK010000297.1:0-2738 GCA_035626575.1 Planctomycetota bacterium
GCGCCCGGTCTACCGGCTCGCGCAGGCCGACCTCGCGGCGGGCCGCGTCGCCGAGGCCGCGGCGCTCTTCCGTCGGACGCTGCAGCTGGATCGCCTGCACCACGGCGCCGCCTACGGCCTGGCCCGCGCCGCGGCGCTCGCCGGGGACGCCGAAGAGTCCGCGCGGTGGACGCGCCGCCACCGCGCCATGATCGAAAACGTCGAAGAGCTGCGGCGCGCGCTCCGGCGGCTTCCTTCGGCCGAAGATCAGGCGTCCGCCCGCTTCGACATCGCGTCGCAGTACCTGCTGCTCGAAGACAACGACGAGGCGGAGCGTTGGCTGGACCGCACGCTGGAGGTCGACCCGCACCATGCCGGCGCCCTCGCGTTGAAGGACGCGTTGCGCGCGGCCGGGACGGAAGACGCCGCGTCGCGCCCGGCCACGCGCTCGGCCGGGGGCGGCGGATGACCGGGCGATCGCGGCGGACGCTCGTCGCCCTCGTCGGCGCCGCGCTGACGGGAGCGGGATGCGACGGCGGGGCGACGCCTGCGGCGGGACCGCAAGCGGCGCCGTCCGCGCTCCCGGCGAGGCCGGCGGTCGTCGTCGACCGTTTCCGCATGACGGACGTCTCCGCGGAGTCCGGCGTGACCTTCGTCGCCCGCACCGCCGATCCGCCCGTCTTCATCCCGGAGGCGAAAGGCGGCGGCGTCGCGCTCTTCGATCAGGACGCCGACGGACGCCTCGACCTGCTCGTCGTCGCGGGCTCCACCGTCGAGCGCGAGGCGCGCGGCGAGCCGGGCTTCGGCCTGGCCTTCTACCGGGGCCTCGGCGGCGCGCGGTTCCGCGACGCGACGGCCGAAGTCGGCCTGGACGTCCCGTTCGGATGGCTCACCGCGCCGGTCGTCGGGGATGCGGACGGAGACGGGCGCCCCGACCTCCTGCTGGCGAGCTTCCGCGGGCTCCGGCTGTTCCGAAACGACGGCGCGCGGTTCGTCGAGGCCGTCGGCGCGCTGCCCTCCGCCGCGACGGACGCCGGCTGGTGCACGTCGGCGACGTGGGTCGACCTCGACGGCGACGGCGCGCTCGACCTCTTCGCATGCCGCTACCTCGCGTTCGACCCGCGCAATCCGCCGCGGGACGGCGCCGGCCGCACCTGCCGTCGGCGCGGCAAACCGGTGATGTGCGGGCCGCGGGGCCTCGAGCCGCTGCACGATCTCGTGCTGCGCAACCGGGGCGACGGCACGTTCGAAGACGCGTCGCGGGCGTGGGGCGTCGCGGACGTCCCGGCGGCGTACGGCCTCGGCGTCGTCGCCTCCGACGTCGACCGCGACGGCGACGCCGACGTCTACGTCGCGAACGACGCGACGCCGAATCATCTCTGGCGGAACGACGGCGGGCGGTTCGTCGAAATCGCGGGCGCCTCCGGCGTCGCCTGGTCCGCCGACGGCGCCCCCGAAGCCGGCATGGGCGTGGACGCCGCCGACCTCGACGGCGACGGGATCGAGGACTTCTTCGTCACCAACTTCGAGACCGAGCCGAACGACGTCTACCTGTCGGCCGCAGGGCTCGGGTGGTTCGAAGCCTCGATGCGCGTGAAGACCGCCGCGATCGACCGGCCGCTCGTCGGCTGGGGGTGCGGGATCCGCGACTTCGACGGCGACGGCCGCCTCGACCTTTTCGTCGCCAACGGACACGTCTACGCCGGCCTCGACGACGCGACGTGGGCCCAGCCCTGCACGCTGCACCTCGGGCGCCCCGACGGCGCCTTCGCGCGCTTCGCCGGCGCCGACGCCGCCGCGCTGGACGCGCCGCGCGCCGGGCGCCCCGTCGCGTTCGGCGACCTCGACGACGACGGCGACTTCGACGCGGTGGTCTCGACGGTGAACGGGCCGCCCGCGGTGCTGCGGGCCGACCTTCCGCCCGGCCGCTGGTACGGCGCGTCGGTAACGGCGGCGCCCGGACGGGGCGCGGCCCTCGGCGCGCGGGCGACCTTCGAGATCGGCGCCGTGCGCCGCGAGGCGACCGTGCGCGCGCAATCGGGTTTCCAGGCGACGCACGACGTGCGGCTCCTCTTCCGGGCGCCCGGAGTCGAGGGCGCGGCGCGGTTCACCGCGGTCCTGAACGGGCGCCGCGGCTCGGTCGAGGCGCGCCCGGACGCCTACGTCGCGCTCGAGCTGCCCCGCTGACGCCGCGCCGGCGCCGCGAAAAATGCGCCGCCGCCGCCCCCCCGCGCCGCGCGGACAACGCCGCGCGGCGGCGCATCTTCAACGGGTTCGCTCCGACGCGCGCGCCGTCGGGGGGCCCGATCGGTACACTGCGCGCCGTCCTCCCCGAACCCGGTTCGACCCGCCTCCACAATCCACCATGACGTCGACGCAGCGGCTCACCCCCGTCGCGCTCGCGCTTTGCGCGGCGCTTTCCTCCGCTCAGCAGTTTCAGGATCAGACCGCCACGAGGCTCCCCGTCCAGGCCGTCTGGTCCGAGGAGGTGGACGCCGCCGACCTCGACGGCGACGGCGATCTCGACCTGGTCTACGCCAAGGGCGACGGCTTCGCCTCGGCGGGCGCCCCGCGGCAGAACACGATCCTGATCAACGACGGGACCGGCGTCTTCGCCGACCAGACGGCGACGCGCCTGCCCGCCCTGACCGGCAACGCCAAAGACGTCGACCTCGTCGACGTGGACGGCGACGGCGATTTCGACCTCGTGGTGGCCAACGGCTTCGGCCAGCAGCCGCGGCTGTTCCTCAACGACGGCA
>DASPNK010000298.1:0-4757 GCA_035626575.1 Planctomycetota bacterium
GCTTGCTCGCGCGGCAGCTCGAGGAGCCGTTGCGCGCGGCGGCATGCTTCGAGCGCGTCAACGATCTCGACCCCGGCAACGCCGAGGCGATGAGCTTCCTGACCGAGCACTTCACCCAAGCCGAGCGCTGGGCAGACCTCGCGGCGCTGGCGTACGGGCTCGGCAAGAACAAGGACGAGAAGATCGCGATCTACGACCTCGGCGGCGGCACCTTCGACATCTCGATCCTCGAGGTGGCGGCGGCCGGCGACGAAGGGCAGACGTTCGAGGTGCTGGCCACTTCGGGCGACACGCACCTCGGCGGCGACGACTTCGACAACGTCCTGATCGACCACGTCGCGGAGACGTTCCGCAAGACGAACGGCATCGACCTCCGGAAAGACCCGATGGCGCTCCAGCGCCTGAAGGAGGCGTGCGAGAAGGCGAAGTGCGAGCTGTCCTCGGCGATGCAGACGGAGATCAACCTTCCGTTCATCACCATGGACAAGAGCGGGCCGAAGCACCTCACCTACACGCTGAAGCGGTCCGAGTTCGAGCGCCTCGTCGACCCGCTCGTCGAGCGGTCGAAGGGCCCTTGCCTCCGCGCGCTCGAGGACGCGAAGCTCAAGCCGTCGCAGGTCGACAAGGTCATCCTCGTCGGCGGCTCGACGCGCATCCCCGCCGTGCAGGCGATGGTGAAGCAGATCTTCGGCAAGGAGCCGGACCGCAGCGTCAACCCCGACGAGGTGGTGGCGCTCGGCGCCGCGGTGCAGGGGTCGGTCCTCGCCGGCGAGCGCAAGGACGTCCTGCTTCTCGACGTCACGCCGCTGTCTCTGGGTCTCGAGACCCAGGGCGGCGTGATGACGACGCTCATCGAGCGCAACACGACCATCCCCACCAAGCGGTCCCAGGTCTTCTCGACCGCCGACGACAACCAGCCGACGGTGACGATCCACGTCCTGCAGGGCGAACGTCCGAAGGCCGCCGACAACCGCACCCTCGGCCGCTTCGACCTCGCAGGCATTCCGCCCGCGCCGCGCGGCACGCCGCGCATCGAAGTCACCTTCGACATCGACGCCAACGGCATCCTGCACGTGTCGGCGAAGGACCAGGGCACCGGCAAGGAGCAGCAGGTCCGCATCACGACGTCGTCCGGCCTGTCCAAAGACGACATCGAGCGCATGAAGCGCGAGGCCGAAGAGAACGCCGAGTCCGACAAGCGGGCCCGCGAGCTGATCGAGGCCCGGAACAAGGCCGAGAGCTTCCTCTACGAGGTGGAGAAGAACCTCAAGGAGCACGGCGACAAGCTCGAGGCCGACGATCGCCGCAGGATCGAAGAAGCGGCGACCGAGCTGAAGGGCGTGAAGGACAAAGACGACGCCGAAGCGATCGAGCGCGCCCGCACGGCGCTGGAGCAGGCGTCGTACAAGCTCGCCGAGAAGATCTACGCCGCCGCGTCGAAGAGCGGCGGCGGCGAGGAGGCCGCGAGCGGCGCCGCGGGAGCGGGCGGAGGCGACGGGAAGGGCGGCGACGACGTCATCGACGCCGATTTCGAAGTGAAGAAGTGACGCGCGTCCGCCGCGCGGCGGGCGCTTCGCCGGACGGCGTCGTTGATGCGGCGCCGTCCTTGCTTCATCATCCGGCCCCGCCGCGACGGCCGCGCTCCGGTCGCCGCCGCCGCCGCCGCCGCGGGGACGGATGATCGAAGTCTCCTCCCTCGTCAAGCGGTTCGGCGGCTACGTCGCGCTGCACGGCCTTTCGTTCGCCGTCGCGCGCGGCGCCGTCGTCGGCTTCCTCGGCCAGAACGGCGCGGGGAAAACCACGACGCTGCGCATCACGGCGTGCTTTCTCCCGCCGACGACCGGGTCGGTCCGCGTCTGCGGGTTCGACACCGTCGCGCAATCCCTCGAGGTGCGACGCAGGCTCGGATACCTGCCCGAGTCGGTCCCTCTTTACCTCGATCTCCGGGTGGCCGAGTACCTTCGCTTCCGCGCGCGCCTGAAGGGCGTCCCCGCGAAGGACGTGACGCGCGCCGTGGACGAAGCGGCGTCGCGGTGTCTCCTCGGCGAGGTGCTCAAGCGGCCGATCGGGACGTTGTCCAAGGGATTCCGGCAGCGCGTCGGGCTCGCCGACGCCGTCGTGCACCGCCCCGAGGTCCTCGTCCTCGACGAGCCCACCTCGGGCCTCGATCCGACGCAGCGCCTCGAGGTCCGCGCGCTCATCCGCGGCCTCGGCGGCGACCGCACGGTGCTCGTCAGCACGCACATCCTCCCCGAGGTCGAAGCGGTGTGCGAGCGCGTCGTGGTGATCCACAAGGGCCGCGTGCTGACCGACCGGGCCGTCGCCGACCTGAAGGAAACGGGCCGCGTCCGCCTGCGCTGGCGCGACGCGGCGGGCGGCCCCGAGCGCGCCGCCGAGATCGACGACGCCGCGGAGGCGTCGCGCCGGGCCGCCGAGGTGGTCCGAGGCGGCGGCGCGCTCCTCGAGCTGGCGCCCGTCCGCGAAAGCCTCGAGTCGGTGTTCACGCGCCTCACGACCGAGGCCGACGTCTGATGGGCCGCGCGTGGATCATCTGCCGGCGCGAGCTGTGGAGCGCCGCCGTCTCGCCCGCGATGTGGGCCGTGCTCGCGGCGGCCTGGCTGCTCGAGGGGCTGCTGTTCAAGTTCACCGTGCTGCCGCTTTCGCGCGGCGACGTGTCGCTGATCGTGCACGGCGCGGCGGGCGTCTGGATCCGCGTGCAGTTCCTGCTGGCGCCGCTCCTCTGCATGCGGCTCCTCAGCGAGGAGAAGCGCGCCGGCACGTTCGAGGCGCTGATGACCGCGCCGGTCGCGGACCACGAGGTCGTCCTCGGCAAGTTTCTCGCCGTCTTCCTCATGCACGCCGTCGCGGCGCTCGCGCCGGTCGTGCTGTCATTGCTCTCGATCCGTTTCGGCGGAGACCCTGATCCGGGCCAGATGGCGGCGGCGTACCTTTCGACCCTCGGCGTCGGTTCGCTGCTCCTCGCCTGCGGCGTCTTCGCGTCCGCGGCGTGCGCGACCCCGGTGCTCGCCGCCTTCGTCGGCCTCGTGCTCGGCGCGGCGCTCGTCGCGGGGCCGCTGTTCGCCTCGCTCGCCCTGCCGCCGGACCATTGGCTGGTGACCGCGCTTTCCTACGGCGCGCCGCTGACGCACCTCGAAGCGGGGGCGTCGGGCATCCTCGACGTGAATCACGTCGCGTATCAGACGCTGGTGTCCGCGCTGTTCCTGCTCTTTGGGACGCGCGTGCTGGAGATGCGGAAATGGCGGTGAAGGAGGGCGGCCTCGACGCCCGCGCGCGCTTCGGCATCGGCGTCAACGTCGTGCTGATCTGCGCGCTCGCCGCCGCGCTGGTCGCGCTCCTGCTCGCGCTGACGGCGCGCGCGGCGTACCGCTTCGACCTCCGCGCCGATCTGACGCGCAGCGCGAAATTCACCCTCGATCCGGCTTCCGAGGAAACGCTCCGCGGCATCGAGCGCGACGTGGAGATCCGCTTCGCCTTCGGGCGCGACGAGGACATCCGCCGCCGCACCGTCGACGCGACGGGCCAGCCGCGCGATCAGATCTACCTCGCGCACTACCGCCCGCTGGTGGAGGAGATCGCCCATCGCGTGCGGACGACGCTCGCCGAATGGCGCGCCGTCACTCCGCGCGTCTCCGTGGAGGTCGTCGACGCCGATCAGAACCCCCGCCGCCTCAACGAGTGGGCGACGGAGCGCGGGCGCCGGCAGGACGACCTCGTCAACCGCATCTGGATGCGGAGCGGCGACGCCGAACGCGTGGTCGCCCTCGACCAGGTCGTGGGCGTCGAATGGGGCCACTTCCCGCGGAACCCCGCCGAACCTCCCACGCCTCCGCGGATCGACCGCCGGTGGCGCATTCAGAACGAGTTGACCCGCGCCCTCCGCGGCGTTTCGGCGGGGGAGCTCACGCCGCTGTGGATGGCGGCGGGCAAGCGCTCGCGGCTCGAGCCCGGCGACGCGGCGTTCGAGCCCTTCGCGGCGCTGCTCCGGTCCCAGGGCTTTGATCCGCGTCCCTGGAAGCTCGAAGACGGCGCGCCGACGGGCGGCATCCTGCTGCTCGCCGCGCCGGCGGCGCCGTTGACCCGAGTCGAAGCCGACGCCGTCGTCGCCTACGAGGCGGCGGGCGGACGGCTGTTCGTCGCGGCCGATCCGCGGCACGCCGAGGACTTCGCGGCGGTCCTCGCGCCGTACGGCTTGAGGTTCGCCGCGCAGCGTCTCGAGGACGCCCAACATGCGCCGTCGCCTGCGGAGCCGTGGGTGCTCCGGTCGGCCGGCGTGTTCCTCGGCGGTCACGAAGTCGTGCGGGGCTTCGCCGGCCGCACGCCGCTCGTGCTCGGGCACGTCAAGCCGATCGTCGACGAAGGCGTGCGCGCGCCGGGCGCCGTGCGCGAACCGATCCTCCGCGCGTCGTCGGCGGCGACGGGCGTCCCCGCCGACTTCGATCCGGCGCGCGGCGAAGCGGCCTTCCTCGTCGCCGGCAAGACGGCGCTTCCGGGCGCGCTTCTCGGGCTCGCCTGCGAACGGCCGCTCCGCACCGGCGGGCGGAGCCGCGCGCTCGTGATCGGAAGCGGCGAGGCGATCGACGTCCGGGCCATCCAGGCCGGCCTGCAGCTGGCGAACCGCGAACTGCTCCTCAACGCCCTCAACTGGCTCTCCGAGCGCACCACGTTCGCCGGCGCGGTCGAAGCCGACGAACCCGGCGCGCGCATCGATCTCGGGCCCCCGGTGCTCGACGCCGCGG
>DASPNK010000299.1:0-6588 GCA_035626575.1 Planctomycetota bacterium
GCGAACGTCGCCGCCGTCGCTCCCGACGCCGCGGTCACGCTCGCCCTCGGCGACCTGTACGCGCCGTTCGACGCGGAGGGGCCGTTCGACCTCGTCGTGTCGAACCCGCCGTACGTGGCCGACGACGAATGGGCGTCGCTCCCGCGCGAAGTGCGCGACCACGAGCCCGCGCTCGCGCTCCGAAGCGGACCGGATCCGCTGGCGTTCCACCGGCGGCTGACGGAGGGCTTTCCGTCGCGGGCCGCGGAAAAAGCGAGACTCGCCCTCGAGCTCGGCCGCGGCGCGGAGGAGTTTTCTGCGTTCGTCGGGCGGGCGGCGCCGCAGGCGTCGGTCGCGATCCGTCGCGACCTCTCCGGCTTCCCGAGGATCGCGACGGTCGACCTCGGGTGAGGCGTTTCAGCCCGCGGCGACCGGCGCGTGGGCGGCGATGACGCGGTCGAGGATCGCGAGGTGCGCCTCGGCGATGCGGGTGAAAAAGAGGCCGAGGTCGTACAGCCCGTCGGCGCGGCGCTGGCAGCGCACCACGGCGGCTTCGACCGTCGCCTCTTCGAGCGCGCCGTCGTCGTTGCGCGCCGAGAGGCGCATCCGCACCGAGGCCATCTCGGGAAGCTCGCGATTCGCGAGGGCGCAGGCGCCCACCCGGCTCAGGTTGATCACCCGGCAGCGCAGTTCGCGGCCGCCCGCGTCCACGGAGCCGTAAAGGTCGGTGTCCACGCGCGGCGATTGCCTGCGATCGGGCCCGAAAGACTGGTTCGACGGCATCTTTCCGCTCTCCGCCGCCGACCGCGCTGTTGGCCTGTCTGCGCGGTCCTTAGAATCGCCGCGCGTCGACACGCCTCGCACCGGCCGGTCGTTCCGTCTTTTCGGCCGAACCGCGCATAGAAGTTGATCGCGGACTTACGGACCTGCGGGGCGGGCGACGCGCGACCGAGGGAGCACCGAGTGGCCAGCTTCAACAAAGTCATCCTGATGGGGAACCTCACCCGCGATCCCCAGCTCAAGTACCTCCCGTCCGGGACGCCGGTGTGCGAGTTCGGCGTCGCCACCAACCGCAAGTGGACGGACCAGGCGTCGGGGCAGATGCGCGAACAGACCATGTTCGTCGACTGCCAGGTCATGGGGAAAACGGCCGAGACGGTCTCCCGCAACTTCACGAAGGGGAAACCGATCCTCATCGAGGGGCGCCTCGACTACCGGCAATGGACGACGCCCGCCGGCGAGAAGCGGAGCAAGCACGAGGTGTTCGTGGAATCGTTCAGCTTCGTGGGTTCCGCCGGCGGAGGCGCGGGCGGGGACGGCGGCGAGGGGCGGCCCCGGTTCAACGCCGCCCCCCGGACGGCGCAGCCGGCCGCGGCCCAGGACGAGTACGCCGAGTCCTCCGCGCCGCCGTCCGAAGACGTCCCGTTCTGACGGACGCGTCGCCGTTCTGCAGCGGGGCGACGCCGGCCGCGCCCTTCGAAGCCGTCTGCAACCGACGGGCGCCGCCGCCACTTCGCCGGCGCCTGCGCCCCGACGGCCGCCGCCCCGCCGCGGCGCCCGCGAAACGTTTCGAGCGGGGCGCCGTCTTCCGTGCGTCGAAAGCCCCGTCGTCGCGGCGGTTAGGCGCCTCGGTCGGCGCCCGCGCACGGCGTCGACTTTCGCGCCCGGCGGTTGCACGTTGGGAAACGGCGCCCTTAGAATCCGCGGCGGCGAGACGCACCGACGTGCCGCTCGCCCGCCGTGAGATGACTCCGCAGATGTCGACGGAATGCAGATGAAGCCGGGACGCGAGAGCTGTTGGCTCTTCGGAGTCCCCGTCGCGATCCTCGTCGCCGCATTCGCCTGGCTCCGGCCCTCCGGGGACGGCGAAGACGCTGCGCGCGCCGTCGCGGAACGTACGGCCGTCGCGCCCGTCGCGCTCCGAAACCCGACCGCGACCCCGGGCACAGGCGTCCGGGTCGGAACCGCCGCGGCCCCGGCGGATGCGGTCCGCGATCTCGGAACCCCGGGCGCTCCGCCGCGCGATTTCGAGCAGGCGTGCGAAGCCGTCATCCTCGGCGTCGACGGAAAACCGCTCGCCGGCGCGAAGGTCCGCGTGCTTCGGCGGGCGCGGATGCGTCTCGACGACGCGACGCCGCTCGATCCCGACGACGACGGCTCGGAGGATATGGTCTCCGACGCGGACGGCCGCGTTCGATTCGTGCGCTCTTACGACGCCACCTATGCGCTCGAGGTGACGGCCGACGGGCACGGCCGCAAGGCCTTCGCGTTCGACGGGCCGCACTCTGTGCAGGTGGTGCGGCTCGCCGCACCGGTGACCTGCTCGGGGCGCGTGCTCGACGCCGACGGCAATCCCGTCGCCGGCGCCGTCATCGTGCTCCACGACGGCTTCTCCGAGGCGATGTCGTGCGTCACCGACGCGTTCGGCCTCTACCGCTTCGAAGGCGTCGGCGAAGGCTCCTTCCGGCTCGCCGCGTCGCACCGCGTGCTGCAGTCCGGCATGAAAGCCGTGCAGGCCGAAGCCGGGGGCGACGCGCGCATCGACTTCCAGTTGCCGCTCGGCGCGGCGTTCGCCGGGTCGGCGCGCGGCGCCGACGGCGCCGTCTTCGACGACGGTTACGCCGAACTCTACGACCGCTGGACGCGCGAACGCGTCGACGCCGTCCCGCTCGGACCGAGCGGCGCGTTCCGATTCGCCTCGCTGTATCCCGGCCGCGACTACGTCGTCGCCGTGACGTCGGGGTTCGCGTCGGGCGAGTTCGCCGCGGTCGGCGGCGCGGTCGGGGGCGGCTCGGTGGAGGTTTCCGCCGACGGCTCGGTGACGGCGTACGCCTACGACTTCGACGGCGATCCCATCGTCGGCGCCGCGATGCGACTGGCGCGCGAGGACGGACTGGCGGCTTACGGGCTCGAGGCGGATCACATCACCGGGGGCGACGGGTCGACGACCTGGCACGGCCTTCGGAGCGGCGTGAATTATCGGCTGATCGCCCGCGCGCCGGGCAAGGCCGCTCTCGAAGTGCGCGGCATCCGGTTCGACCAGGGCCATGCGGCCGTCGCTCTCCCGCCCGAAGCGCCGGTCGAAGGCGTGGTGACGAACGCCGACGGGGATCCGCTGGCCGGCGTCACCGTGCGCGTGCTGCGCCGCGATGCGCTCGCCGCGCCCGCCCTTTACACGACGACGGACGGCGACGGTCGCTTCACGTTGCGCGGGGCGGCGTCGGGAGAGGTCACCGTGAGCGCGCTGCGCGTCGGCTACGTCGTGGCTTCGACGCCGGTGACGCTGCCGCCGCAGGGGGTTTCCGGCCTCCTCTTTATGCTTCAGGCCGTGCCCGACTGACGACCGGGTCCGGCGCCCGCGAGGCGCCGGAGGGCGCTTCGGCGCGCGACGTGCGTACAACGGAGGCATGACCTCGCGTCCGACCGCGCTCCTCGCCCTCGCCGTTCCTCTTCTCGCCGCCTCCGTTGCGGCCGCCCCGCAAGACTCCCGGCCGGCCGCCGACACGCGCGCGGCGTCGCGGCCGACGGACGCCGCCGAGGCCGACGCGGCGGCGGTGCTCGAAGGTATCGACCGTCGCCTCTACTACGCGGAGCGCGAGGGGCTGACGGCGGTCCGATTCAGTTATCGGCCCGACTCGCGGGGCACGCTCGCCGCGGACTTCCGCGTCGTCGTGAGCTGGAAGAAAGGCGCCGCGGCCGAAGTCGCCTTCGTCGCTCTCGACGGATCGCCCCTCGCCGAATCGCCCAAGCTCCTCGATCAGCCGGACCCCGGGCGCTCCGACCGCACGTTGCGGAAGGCGTTCGAAGAAGGCGGGCGAAGCCTCTCGCTCATGTTCCGCGGCACGCCTTATTCGGAGGTCTATCGCGACCACCGCAAGCGCACGGAGCGCAGGACGGTCAACGGACGCGAGGAGACGGCGGTGATCTGCGAGCCGACGACCGCCGGGCGCTTCCGTCGCGAGGAGCTGCATCTCGGCGCCGACGGCATGCCTTGGAAGATCGTGAAGCGGCTGACCCGGCCCGAGCACGGCATGGAATCGATCGTGCTCTATCCGTCGTTCGCCGAGGTCGCCGGGCGGCTCGCCATGACGGGCTACAAGGAGGAGACCGCGGGCCGGCTCGACCAGGTCGCGATCGAGTATCAACGCGTCGGACGGTTCATCGTTCCGGCGAGCTACGAGCGCATCATCAAAGACGCGCAGACGACCGGTCGCACGGTCTTCGACGACGTGACCGTCGAGCCCTGAGCGGGCCGACGTTCAACCCAGCTTGAGCTGACGCTCCGCGTCGATCTCGTCGCGGTTGATCAGCTGGTGCGCGGCGAGGAGGCGCCGGTGAAGCGCGTCGTGCGGTTTCGCCGCCTCGGCGAACTGCCGGATCACCTGCACCATCATCCGGAAGTTCCGGACGACGTCGCCGTCCTGGACCGAGGTGAAGTTCCGGAGGTCTTCGAAGCGGGCGCCCTGCGCCCACGCCTGCGTCGCCGCCGCGAGGCCGAAATCGGGCTCGCGCAGACTGGGCTCGAGCCCGAAGGTCTCCTCGGCGCGGCCGAATTCCCGCAGCCGTTTGACGGCGACGTTGCGCACGCGCCCGAGCAGGGACGACTCGAAGCGCTCGTGCAGGTCGCCGCGGCGCGCCTCGAAGACGAGCCCCGAGACGAGCACCGCGATCTCGGCCGGGTCCAGCTCTTCGAAGCAGCCCGCCCAGAACAGCTCGGCGATGGGGATCTCGTAGGCGTTGAGCTTCGACGCGAACCGCCCCTTTCCGGTGAGCGCCGCCTCCTTCAGATATCCGCGCTTCTCGAGGACGTCGAGCCGCGCGCGGAGAAACGCGCGCTCCGCCTGCGCCTTGCCGCCGCGCTGAAACGCCGCGAACGAGCGATCGACGGCGTCGAAGATCGCGGCGCCCATGCGCGCGTAGAGATTGAGGATCGACGCGTACGAGAGGCTGAACTTGCTGACCAGCGGCTCGATCCTGCTGAAGACGACGTTCTTGACCGCCTTCGGCGTGTCGAAGTCGCAGTCGACGGAGGAATACACCAGCCCCTGCGAGTCGAGGCCCTGGCGTCCCGCGCGCCCGGCCATCTGGTAGTAGTTCAACGTCGGCAGGTAGTCGAATCCGACGCCGTCGAACTTCCGGAGCGACGAGAACACCACCGTGCGCGCCGGCATGTTGACGCCCAGCGCGAACGTCTCGGTGGTGAAGAGCAGCTTCACCAGGCCGGTGGTGAAGGCGCGCTCCACGATCTCCTTGTAGATGGGCATCATGCCCGCGTGATGGAAGAGCACGCCGTGCGACGCGAGGCGCCGCAGCTCTCCGAACCCGTGGTGCTCCGACACTTCGTAGCGACGCCCCAGGTCGTCGAAGAGGGCGAGCAGGCGCGTCTCCTCGTCGCGGCCGAGCAGCCGCTTCCGCATCGCCCGGCGCGCGCGGGCCTCGCACTCCCGCCGCGAAAAGCAGAAGAAGAGGCAGGGAAGCTCGTTCCGCCGCTGGAGATGATCGAGGACGTCGGGCGCGCCGCGCTTGCGCGCCTTCCGCCGCGCCTTGGCCTCGGGGATGCGCTCTTTGAGCTCGGAGATCCGGCACATCCCCGTCTCCGGCACCCACGCGAGGTGGGTGAGCGGGACCGGGCGGTCGTCGGTGTGCACCAGCTCGACCGGATGGCCGCGCACCTTCTCTACCCATTGCCGGAACTGATCGAGGTTCGAGATGGTCGCCGACAGCCCGACGAAGCGCACGCGCTCGGGCGCCAGCAGGATCGACTCCTCCCACACCGTGCCGCGCGCGTCGTCGCCGAGGTAATGGATCTCGTCCATGATCACCAGCGCGATGCCCTGCATGCGCTCGGCGTCCTCGAACAGCGTGTTGCGGAAGATCTCGGTGGTCATGATGAGCACCGGCGCCTCCCCGTTGAGGGTGACGTCGCCGGTCATCAGGCCGATCTTCTCGCCGTACTTTTCGCGGAAGTCGCGGAACTTCTGATTGGAGAGCGCCTTGATGGGCGACGTGTAGGCGACGCGGGCGCCGCGCTCGATGCAGCGCTCGATGGCGTATTCCGCGACCAGCGTCTTCCCGGCGCCGGTCGGCGCCGACACGATCACCGACTTGTCCGCTTCGATGGCCGCGATCGCGGCTTCCTGGAAGGGGTAGAGGCGCAGGCCCCGATATTCGTTCAAAGAGGTCTTTCGGCGCGGCGCGGGCGGCGAGGGCGCTCCGACGCGGCGCGGCGAAGATAGCGGCGGATGCGGACGCCGTCGACCGCGCGGCGCGCTTGCGGGGCGGTTTCCCGCCGGTACCGTGCGAATCCTCGGCGCGCCTGCGCCGCCCTCCTCGAGCGACGAGCCATGGCCGGACACAGCAAGTGGGCGAACATCCAGCACCGGAAGGCCGCCGTCGACAAGAAAAAGGGCGTCGCATTCTCCAAGGCCGCGAAGGGCATCATGTCGGCGGTGAAGCAGGGCGGCCCCGACCCCGATAAGAACCTCAAGCTCAAGTACGCGATCGAAGCGGCGCGCGAAGTGAACATGCCGCGCGAGAACATCGAGCGTGCGATCAAGCGCGCGTCGGGCGAAGGCGCGGACGCCCTCGAAGAGGTGGTCTACGAAGGGC